>NZ_JBFUFP010000623.1:0-3244 GCF_056403375.1 Rhizobacter sp. P2_H2 | reverse complement strand
CCATTCGGGCCCGAGCCGTGTGACGCTCGGGCCTGAAGGGGTGAAATCAGATCGAGAAGCCCAGCAGCGCCGCGACGCCGGCCTCCTTGTTGGGGCGCGAGAAACCGTCGCGCGTCAGCCGGCTCATCTTGATCGTCAGCGTGTCGGTCATGAACCACTTGTCGTACAGCGCGTTGATCTCGCCACTCGCGTAGAGCCGCATCAGGCTGCGGTCCACCGCCGCCAGCAAGGCCTTGTCACCCTTTCGGACCATCACCGCATAGGGCTCGACCGAGAGAGCCAGCGGGCTCACCTCGAGCGAATCGAGCGCCCGGTCGGCGGACACCAGGCCGAGCAGCAACGAGTCGTCCTGCGGGAAAGCCCGGGCCCGGCCTTCCTTCAGCGCCTTGTACGCGTCGGCATTGCTGGTGTAGGACTGGAACTGCGCACGCAGCTCTCCGTCGCCCAATTGCTTGAACAGCTTCTCCGAGGTGGTGCCCTTGATGAGCGCGATCGGCAGCCCGTTCAGGTCCTTCACCGCGTTGACGTGGATGCTCTTGGCGGTGAGAACGCGCATCGAGGCGACGAAGAACGAGTAGCTGAAATCGACCTTCTCCTGGCGTGCCCGGGTGTTGGTCGTCGACCCGCATTCGAGGTCGATCTCGCCGGCCTGCAGCTTCGGAATGCGCTCCGCGCCGCTGACGACCTTGAACTGCACCTTGAGCTCGCCGAGCTTCAGCTCGCGCTTGATCTCCTCGACGGCGTTCATGCACAGGTCGACCGAGTAGCCGACCGGTTGCTTCTGCTCGTTCAGGAACGAGAAGGGCCGGGCCGATTCGCGCACGCCGATGGTGATGGACCGGCTGTCGCGGATCCGGGCCATGGTGTCGCCGTGGGACTGTGACCACGCAGCGCCGCTGCAACCCAGCAGCAGCAGGCACAACGACACGCGGTGCTGAAATGAAGACATGACCTGGACTCCGCCCAAAGGCCCGAAGTCTGGCGGTCGCACCCGCGGAAAAAATGATCGCCTGTCGATCGATTCGTGATCGCGGAGATCGCGCAGCGATGCGTGAGGAATATCTCCGGCTTCGATGCCCTCGCCCGCTCCTCTCTACATTGCTTTTCGAGCCGAGTCATCACCGGGTCGCGATGGCGTGTCAGGGTATTCGCGGGAATATTCAATCCGGTATCGGCGCGCGCCGAGAAGCGATTGGACCGTGCAGCACCGCCTCCGTAGCATCGCCCCCCGCGATCTCGCCGATTGAGCGAGGCGCAACGGGCCCGTCAGCTCATGACGGCTGCTTTTCCACGGAGACAGGAGTTCACTGGTGAAGACATTTCTGAGATCGATTCGGTCGGCTGTTGCTGCCACCTTGCTCGCCGCTGCGTTCGGCGGTGCGCAGGCGCAGTCGGCGGGCTATTTGCTGGTTCATTTCACGGGCGAGTCTGCGCAAGGCGAGCAGACCTACATGTCGGTCAGCACCGACGGCATGCATTGGTCGGACCTGAACAACAGCCAGCCTGTGCTCATGTCGACCGTCGGCGAGAAAGGCGTGCGCGACCACACCATCGTGCGCTCACCCGATGGCTCCAAATACTGGATCCTCGCCACCGACCTGCGCATCGCCAGCGGCAAGGGCTGGGACGCCGCGATGCACCACGCCAGCACCAAGCTGGTCATCTGGGAATCCACGGACCTCGTGCACTGGTCCGAGCCGCGCCTGGTCGACGTCGCCGGCGCCATCCCGAACGCGGGTTGCGCCTGGGCACCCGAAGCCATCTGGGACCCGGCATCGAACGCCTACATCGTGTACTGGGCGACCATCTCGCCGCTCAACGGCGTCGACAAGCCGCGCATCTACTACGCGAAGACGACCGACTTCCGCAGCTTCACCGCGCCGCAGATGTACATCGACCGGCCCGGCACGCAAGGCATCATCGACACGCAGATCATCGAGGTCGCGGGCAACGTCGGCGGCTTCAAGTACGTGCGTGCCTCCGGAGACGGCCAGATCACGCTCGAAGGCAGCCAGTCGGTGCTGGGCGCGTGGACGACCATCGGCGACCTGTCGCAGATCGGCCTGACGGGCAGCATGGTCGAAGGCCCCATCCTCTTCAAGTTCAACAACGAGGCCAAGTGGGGCCTGTGGGTCGACCAGTACGCCGCCGGCAAGGGCTACCTGCCGCTGAGCTCGATCAACATGGGCAGCGCGCAGAACTGGCAGATCGCGTCGACAGGCTCGTACAACCTGGGTGCGGACCGCAAGCGGCATGGCGGCATCCTGAACCTGAGCGCGGCAGAGATGAGCCGCGTGAACGCGCAGTGGGGCGGCGCCACGCCCATCAACCGGCTGCAGTCCTCCAACTTTCCGGATCGGTACGTGCGGCATTCGAGCTTCACGGTGCGCATCGATCCGAACGTCTCGCCGCTGGATGATTCGAAGTTCCGGATCGTGAAGGGGCTGGCGAACAACGCGGGCTACGTGTCGTTCGCGTCGGTGAACTTCCCGGGCTACTACCTGCGGCACAAGGACTTCGTCTTCGAACTGGCGCCGTACGACGGATCGCCGCAGTTCGCCGCGGACGCCACGTTCAAGCAGGTGCCGGGGCTGGCCGACACGAGCGCCAGTTCGTTCCAGGCGTACAGCGACTCGACCCGCTACATCCGCCACTACGCCTATGTGCTGCGCCTGGACCTCGTCAAGAACCAGACCGACCGCAGCGATGCGACGTTTCACGTGACCCCCTGACCGAACTGCACACGGGCCGCAGTGCGGCCTGTGTGCAGGCGCGCCCCCCGATTCGATGTAAATCGGGTGCGGTGAAATTTCATCCTGTTGCACTGCGTCTCGCTGCGCCAACGCCCCCCCTAGAAGCGTTCATCGACTCCGCAAGTTTCGTCAGTTTCCCCGGTATCGCGCCTCCCACAATCGCGCCGGAAATCGAGGGGGCGACACGTCGAATGACGTAGGCGCACCGCACTTTGACGCAACAGGATCTTCACGATGAGCATGCCAATCCAACGCCCGGGACGCGCCACTGCAACGAGCGCGCTGCTGTGCGCGATGGTGCTGTCTGCCTGCGGGGGCAGCAATGATTCGGGCACCGCTCCGGCACCGATCGGGTCGGCACCTGCGCCCGCACCCGCACCCGCACCTGCGCCCGCACCCGCACCTGCACCTGCACCCGCACCTGCACCTGCACCTGCACCTGCGCCTGCGCCTGCGCCTGCACCTGCACCTGCGCCTGCACCTGCACCTGC
>NZ_JBFUFP010000622.1:0-3250 GCF_056403375.1 Rhizobacter sp. P2_H2 | reverse complement strand
GGCGGCGGCAAAGCGCGACGGCATCGCGATCACGACGGCGGGCAACGTGCGCAGCGTTGCCGGCCGCGGATTGTCGGGCGAGGCCGGCGGGCGCGCGCTGCTGCTCGGCAGCAGTCGCTTCATGGAAGAGCAGGGCATCGCCTTGTCGCCGCTGCAGGCCCGGGCCGATGCGTTGCAGTCCGAGGGCCGCACCGTCTCGTGGCTGGCCGAGGCGGGCGCCGTGCCGCGGCTGCGCGGCCTGCTCGCCTTCGGCGATGCCGCGAAGCCGACCGCGGCCGAGGCGGTGCACCAGCTGCAGTCGCTCGGCGTGCGCTGCCTGCTGCTGACCGGCGACAGCGCCGGTGCGGCGGCGAAGCTGGCGCAGGTGCTGGGCATCACCGAGGTCCATGCCGCGCTGCTGCCGCAGGACAAGGCGGCGCTCGTCGAATCGCTGCGCCATGGCGGCGCGCGCGTCGCGATGGTCGGCGACGGCATCAACGATGCACCGGCGCTGGCGGCCGCCGATGTCGGCATCGCGATGGGCAGCGGCACCGATGTCGCGATGCAGGCGGCGGGCATCACGCTGATGCGCGGCGACCCGCGGCTGGTGGCCGATGCGCTCGAGATCGCGCGGCTCACGCAGCGCAAGATCCGCCAGAACCTGTTCTGGGCCTTCGTCTACAACGTGGTCGGCATCCCGCTGGCCGCCTTCGGGTTGCTGAACCCGGTGATCGCCGGCGCGGCGATGGCCTTCAGCAGCGTCAGCGTGGTCGGCAATGCGCTGCTGCTGCGGCGCTGGAAGGGAGCGGCTCGATGAACATCGGCGAAGCGGCGCAACGCTCGGGCGTGTCGGCGAAGATGGTGCGGCACTACGAATCGCTGGGACTCTTGCCGCCGGTCGTGCGCACCGATGCCGGCTACCGCCAGTACGGCGACAAGGAGGTGCACACGCTGCGCTTCATCCGGCGCGCCCGCGACCTCGGCTTCGGCATGGCCGAGATCGGCGAGCTGCTGAAGCTGTGGCAGAACCGGC
Source organism: Rhizobacter sp. P2_H2 (assembly GCF_056403375.1). Classification (NCBI taxonomy): domain Bacteria; kingdom Pseudomonadati; phylum Pseudomonadota; class Betaproteobacteria; order Burkholderiales; family Sphaerotilaceae; genus Rhizobacter; species Rhizobacter sp. P2_H2. The sequence goes on along the minus strand of NZ_JBFUFP010000622.1, from coordinate 2,238 downwards.
GGCGTGCCAGCGCCGACGTGAAGCGCATCGCGCTCGACCACATCGCCGATCTCGATCGCCGCATCGCCGAGATGGAGGCGATGAAGCGCACGCTGTCGAGCCTGGCGAGCTGCTGCCATGGCGACCAGCGGCCCGATTGCCCGATCCTCGACGAGCTGGCCGAATGAGCGGCCGGCGCCGCGCACCCGTCTGGCTGTTCGACCTGGACAACACGCTGCATGACGCATCCCTTGCCGCGTTCGGCCCCACCAACCAGGCGATGACCGACTACATCGCCGCGCACCTGGGCCTGTCGACGGCCGAGGCGTCGGCGCTGCGCCAGCACTACTGGGACCGCTACGGCGCGACGCTGCTCGGCCTGGTGCGCCACCACGGCGTCGACGCGAGCCACTTCCTCGAGGAGACGCACCGCCTGCCCGGCCTCGAGGACCGCCTGCGCACCCATGCGCACGACCGCGCCGCGCTGCGGCGCCTGCGCGGCCGCAAGATCCTGCTGACGAACGCCCCGCGGTCCTACGCGCTGCGCGTGCTGCGGGCGCTCGGCCTCACCGACGTGTTCGACGGCGTGATCAGCATCGACGAGATGACGATGTTCGGCGACCTGCGCCCGAAACCCGACGCCCGCATGCTGCGCCAGGTCGCGGTGCGGCTGAAGGTGGCGCCGCGACGCTGCGTGCTGGTCGAGGACACGCTGGCGCACCAGAAGGCGGCGCACCGCATCGGCATGCGCACGGCGTGGATGCAGCGCTACCTGAAGACGGCCAAAGTTGCGAACAACAGCACAGAAGTTGGCGTTCACCCTTGCCGCAAGCCCCCCTATGTGTATGCAAGAATTCGATCGCTGAACAAGCTCCATACCCTGTAGTGACAACTTCGACTGCCGCGATGACCGACACCCCTGCCATCCCCGAAGACACCAGTCCCGAGGTGGCAGCCGACGCGGTGGCCGAGCCGGCGGGCCGCAAGCGCCCGAAGCCTGGCGAGCGCCGCGTGCAGATCCTGCAGACGCTGGCCCACATGCTGGAGCAGCCGGGCGCCGACCGCATCACGACGGCGGCACTGGCCGGCAAGCTCGATGTCTCCGAAGCGGCGCTGTACCGCCATTTCGCGAGCAAGGCGCAGATGTTCGAAGGCCTGATCGAGTTCATCGAGCAGAGCGTGTTCACGCTGGTCAACCAGATCACCGAACGCGAGACGAGCGGTGTCGTGCAGGCGCAGAAGATCCTCACTGTGCTGTTGCAGTTCGGCGAGAAGAACCCCGGCATGACGCGCGTGATGGTGGGCGATGCGCTGGTGTTCGAGAACGAGCGCCTGGTCGCCCGCATGAACCAGTTCTTCGACCGCATCGAGTCGCAGCTGCGCCAGAGCCTGCGCAGCGCCGCCGAAGCGGCCGGCTCGTCGACGCCGACGGTCGATGCGAACGCGCAGGCCTCGGTGCTGACCGGCTTCGCGGTTGGCCGCCTGCAGCGCTATGCGCGTTCGGGCTTCAAGCGCGTGCCGACCGAGCACCTCGACGCCGCGCTGCGCCTGCTGGTCGGCTGACGCCGGCCTCCTTCTTTCCGCCTGGCCATGGTCACGACGGACGTCGGCGGCCAGCGCCTGGCATTGCTGCCGGAGAAGGCCGCCTGGTGGCCGGCGCAACAGGCCTTGCTCGTGGCCGATGCCCACCTCGGCAAGGCGGTGTCGTACCAAAGGCTCGGCGTGCCGGTGCCGGAGGCGACGACCACCGAGACGCTGTCGCGGCTGGCTGACCTGGTCGAGCGGCACGGCGCGCGGCGCATCGTGTTCCTCGGCGATTTCCTGCACTCGGTGCATGCGCATGCGGCCTCGACGCTGGGCGCGCTCGCGCAATGGCGCGAGCAGCACGCGGACCTGCATCTGACGCTGGTGCGCGGCAACCATGACGCCCATGCCGGCGACCCGCCCGCCTGGGCGCGCATGGAGGTCGTCGACGAGCCGCTGCGGGTCGACGGACTGGCGCTGTGCCACCACCCGATGGCGCATGACGGCGCCTATGTGCTGGCGGGTCACCTGCACCCGGGCATCGTGCTGGGCGGGCGGCCGCACGATCATGTGCGGCTGCCGTGCTTCTGGTTCGGCGATCGCGTCGGCGTGCTGCCGGCCTTCGGTGCGTTCACCGGGCTGAAGACGATCCGTCCAGCGCCGGGCGAGCGGGTCTTCGCGGTGGCCGACGCGGCGGTGTTGCCGGTGCCGGGCGCTCAAGAATCCGGCTGACGG
>NZ_JBFUFP010000621.1:0-3255 GCF_056403375.1 Rhizobacter sp. P2_H2 | reverse complement strand
TGTCGGAGCAGCCTGCGTTTTCGTTACGCAGTGCGCCATGGACGAGACGAGAAGGGTTTTCATGCCTCGTGCTGATCCTTGAGGGATCGCAACAGTTCCGCGCGCTGCTGGCGCAACAGCAGACTCTCGACGAGCATCGCCAGGGCACACGCGCCGAAGCTGCCCCAGACGTAGAAGGCGTAGCCGCCCATCGCGARGAAATCACCCACGCTGTTCCACTGCATCATGCGTTCTCCACGACGCCACGCACCCAGTCGGCGTGCCGTTCACGTTCGAGGATGATGTTCCGTACCCGGGCCAGCGCCACGGCGATCGAATACATCCAGAAGGCCAGCGCCATCAGCAGCATGCCCCACAGCATCGTCATGGCCATCGACGGCGACTTCGTCATCGAGATCGTCGCCCCCTGGTGCAACGTGTTCCACCACTTCACCGAGAAATAGATGATCGGCACGTTCACCACGCCCACCAGCGCCAGCACGGCGCCGGCGCGGTCAGCCCGCTTCGGGTCTTCGATCGCAGCCTGCAGCGCGAGGAAACCGAGGTACAGGAAGAACAGGATCAGCTCCGACGTGAGCCGTGCGTCCCACACCCACCAGGTGCCCCACATCGGCTTGCCCCACAGCGAGCCGGTCACCAGCGACAGCAGCGCGAAGATCGCTCCCGTCGGCGCCAGCGCCGACGCCATCATCGACGACAGCCGCGTGTTGAACGCCAGGCCGATCCCGGCCCAGAACGCCATCGCGCAATAGATCACCATCGACATCCAGCTCGCCGGCACGTGCACGAAGATGATCCGGTAACCCTCGCCCTGCGTCGCATCGGTCGGTGCGACGAAGAAGCCGATCCACAGGCCGGCAATTGTCAGCAGCGCGGCAAGGCCTGCAAACCACGGCTGCAGCTTGCCGGCAAGCGGGTAGAAGGTCGCTGGCGATGCATAGCGCATCCAGGGGCTGGCGGAGGTTTTTTCCATCATTCGATTGCGATGCGAAGGGCCGCGGTGGTGGCCCAGGGTGCGAAGAATACGGCGAGCGCCAACAGCGCCCCGAGGATCGACAACTGCGCCGACGAGCCCAGCCCGGCGCTCTGCGCCTCAACGGCGCCGGCGCCGAAGATCAGCGTCGGCACGTACAGCGGCAGCACCAGCAGCGCGAGCAGGGTGCCGCCGCCGCGCACGCCGAGCGTCAGCGCGGCACCGATCGCGCCGATCAGGCTCAGCACCGGCGTGCCCAGCAGCAGCGCGAGCATCAACACCTGCAGCTCGCCGGGGTTCAGGTTGAACTGCAAACCGAGCAGCGGCGCCAGCAGCACCAGCGGCAGCCCGCACAGCAGCCAGTGCGCTGCGATCTTGCCAGCGACCAATAGCGCGAAGGGGCGCGGCGACAGGGCCATCTGCTCCAGCGTGCCGTCGGCATGGTCGCTCGCGAACAGCCGCGGCAGGCCGAGCAGCGTGGCCAGCAAGGCAGCAACCCATAGCACGCCCGGGCCGATGCGGCGCAGCATCGCCGGCTCCGGCCCGATGCCCAGCGGGAACAGGCTCACGACGACCACGAAGAAGAAGAGGGCGGTGACGACCTCGCTGCGCCGGCGTGCGGCCAGCAGCAAATCACGCCTCAGGGCGACCAGGAGGGTGTTCATGCCGCGAGGCTCACGAATTCGCCGGCCGGCAACGGCGCGGGCTGGTGGCTCGTCAGGATCGCCAGCCCCCCCTGCGCCAGGTGCGCACCGATCAGCTCGCCCATCAGCGCCACCGCATCGGTGTCGAGCGCGGCGAACGGCTCGTCCAGCACCCACAGCGTGGCCGGCCGCACCAGCAGCCGCGCCAGCAGCACGCGCCGCTTCTGGCCGGCCGACAGCACGCGCGTCGGCAAATGGCCGCGCCCGCGCAGGCCGATGCGGCGCAGCGCGTCGCCGGCCTGGGCGTCGTCCAGCGCCACGCCATCGATCGCACAGGCCTGGCGCAGGTTCTCGACCGGCGACAACTCGTCCTTCACCGCCGCGTGGTGGCCCAGGTACAGGCAGGCGCGCCGGAAATCCTCGCCGGCCGCCCGGATCGGGGTGTCGTTCCAGCGCACCTCGCCGTCATCCGGCGGGTTCAGGCCGACCAGCGTGCGCAGCAGCGTCGTCTTGCCGGCGCCATTGATGCCGCCCACCTGCAGCCAGCGGCCCGGCGCGAGCGACAGGCTCAGGTCGGCGAACAGGGTCCGGTCGCCGCGCGAGCAGCGGAGGTGATGGGCACTCAACATGAAGGAGGGGACGGCCGGAAAGGAGGGGGGAGTGAGGTCGGCGGCGATCGGTCGCCGGTATGGGGGTTGTCTGCGTGTCGGTATAGGTCGAATCAAGGGTGGTTCGGGCCCAGCCCGGGAGTATCGGTGCCCTCGCCAACCCCCGCATCAGGGACAGCACGATCTGCGCCATCGCCGCCGGCCGGCCCCACGGGCCGCCGCCGGTTGCCTTCGTTCACATCTGATGCAGATCTCGTCTGGACGAGCAAAAAGGGTCACCGTTTCTTCTGGAACAGGATGTAAGGTCGTCGCCGTTTGCCAACTATTGACACATTTTCAGGGGTTTTCGAGACGAAGATCCGCTCCGCCATGCAGGCACGTGACCTGCGTAAGACATGCGTCAACAGACAGTCAACGGACAGTCAACGATTCCGAGGGAATGAAGTGCAGTTGGTTCCGGAGGGCCTCGTGTCCAGCAAGCCAGTCAGGTCGATGAACCCCGCCCCGCATGCCGAATCGGCCGTGCGTGGTGGCGGCTGGCTGCGCCGCGAGGAAGCCATCATGGGCACCTCGGTCTCGGTCGAGCTGTGGAGCGACGACCGCCCCGCGGGCGAGGCCGCAATTGCTGCCGTGATGGCCGACATGCAGCGCATCGACTGGACCATGAGCCCGGTGAAGGCGTCGTCCGAGCTGTCGCGCATCAACCGCGAAGCCGCCGCCCACCCGGTGGCGCTCAGCAACGAGCTGTACGGGCTGCTGGAGCGGGCGCTGCATTTCTCGCGCCTCTCCGATGGCGCGTTCGACATCACCTACGCCAGCGCCGGCCAGCTCTACGACTACCGCGAGCAGCGCGCCCCCACCGAAGCCCAGCTGGCCGCGGCCCGCGCCGCGATCGGCTGGCAGCAATTGCTGCTCGATCCGCAACACAAGACCGTTCGTTTCGGCCACCCCGGCATGCGCATCGACCTGGGCGGCTTCGCCAAGGGCCATGCGGTCGACCGCGCCGCCGCGATCCTGCGCGGCCACGGCA
>NZ_JBFUFP010000620.1:0-3260 GCF_056403375.1 Rhizobacter sp. P2_H2 | reverse complement strand
GAACTGAAGGCCCAGCAGGACAAGGAAGCCGAAGAGAAGAAGGCTCTGGAGGCGAAGCGCGTCGCCGATGCGAAGGCCGAAGCCGATCGCAAGAAGAAGGAGCTCGAGCGGCAGACCGCGCAGACTGAAGACCAGCGCAAGAAGCAGCTGGAGCGCATCCTCGGCCAGGCCGGCGCCACCGGCGCGGCCACCAGCACCGGCACCGCCGCGCACGACGCGGCGCCGTCGGCCAACTACCGCGGCAAGATCGTCGGTGCGATCAAACCCAACATCACGTTGATCACGACCATCGACGGCAACCCACGGGTAGAGGTCGAGGTGCGCACCGGACCGGACGGCACCATCCTCAGCCGGCGCGTCACGAAGCCCAGCGGCGTCGCGGAGTGGGACGAGACGGTGTTGCGTGCGATCGACAAGACCGCCTCCCTGCCGCGCGACGAGAACGGCCGCGTGCCGTCACCGATGACCCTCGTTTTCCGGCCGCTCGACTTCTGAGGCCACCGGGGCCACGACCGAGGCCGGCAGCGGCGGCTTGCCGGGCCGCGCGCCGGCAGCGCGCTCGCGCCGCCTCAGCAGCCAGGCCACGAAGCGGCCCTCGAACGACCAGGCGCCCCAGCTGACCAGCGCGTCGCCATCGCCGCAATCGACCCAGCGCAGCGCAGGCTGGGCCAGCTTCGCGGTGACCAGCGCCCCGCCGGCGACGAAGCGGCGCAGGTTGATGGCGAGCGTCGCGGGGTCGTCGCCGCCGCGGAACACCTCGGGGTGCGAGGTGCTCTGCAAGGTCGGGCCGACGGCCGCACCGCCCTCGGGATCGAGCAGCAGCCCGCTGCCGTCCACCCACGACGGTGCGCGGCCCGGCAGCACCAGCAACGGCGCGTCGCAGACCAGGCGCATGCCGTCGCCGACCATCGCCTGCCGCCCGCCGAGGGCGACGCAGCGCTCCTCGAACAGCGTGACGTTGCGGCGCTTCAGGATGCGGTGCATGCGGACCTGCGCGGACGACGGGAAATCGGGCAGCGGCGGGCCGCCGTTGGTGACGAGCGCGACGCGCGCCCGCTTGCCCAGGCGCCGCTGCACCGCGAGCGACAGCTCGACGCCGGCGATGCCCGAACCGACGACCACGACGCTCAGCGTGCGCTGCTGCGCCAGCGCGAGCAGCGCATCCCACAGGAGCACGAACTGCTCGCCGGGCTGCATGAAGAGGGCATGCTCGCGGGCGCCGGCGATCGCGTCGCGGTCCATCACCGGCGCGGGGTCCAGGCTCAGCGCGTCGTAGTCGATGACCTGGCCGCCGGCGAGCGTCACGCGGCGCGCGGCGGCATCGAGCGAATCGACCTCGCCTTCGACCAGCGTCACGTGGGCCTGCTGCGCGAGCGGCAGCAGCGGCGTGACGCTGTCGTCGAGGCTGCGGCGGCCTGCTACCCAGCCGGGCAGCGCCGCGCCCGCCATCGGGCGCTGCGAGGGCGCCACCAGCGTGACCTGCGCCGCGGGCAGCGCCTGCGCCGCGAACTCGCGCAGCACCTGGAGGTGGGCGGGCCCGGCGCCCAGCAGAACGAGATGCTTCATCGAGGGCAAGGGGTAGGCGGGTGCAACCCCGCATTGTGCCCCGGCCCTTGCCCGGGGGCGTCAGCGCGGCGCCAACCCGGGACGAATGCCCCATCGGGTCGAGATCAGCCGGTCGAGCGACAGCGCGCCCGGCCCCCACAGCGCCAGCCCGATCAGCAGGCTGCCCCAGAACTGGTGCTGCTGCAGCGCGGCCGGTGCGATCTCGGCCAGGCTCAGCACCGCGACGATGTTCATCACCGACAGCCCGAGCGCCGCGAAGCGCCCGGCCAGGCCCAGCGCCAGCAGCACCGGCAGCACCAGCTCGCCGCCGGTGCCCATCACCGCGGCCAACCCGGGCGGCAGCAGCGGCACGTGGTATTCGTCGTTGAACAGCGCGAGCGTGGTGTCCCAGTCGCGGATCTTCGTCAGGCCGGACAGGAAGAAGGCCTGCGCGACGTACAGCCGCGCCGCCAGCTGCGCGACCGGCTGCAGGGTTTCCAGCAGCGCGACGAAGCGGCTCCACAGGGTCAGCAAGGGGGTGAGGCTCATGGGGATCTCTTTCGATTCGATGGGCCTTGGTCGGCGGGCAACGTGCTTTCTTTCGCAGCCCGGATGCCAGGTCAGCAGCGACGGGCGCCGGCCAACCAGCCGTGCTGCAAGGCCTGCAACAGCCAGGGTTCGAAAGAGAAGGTTTCCTCGCCTGCGCGGTCCAGTGCCTCCGACAGCGGTCGGCCCTCCAGCAAGGCCTGCGTCCAGCGCGCCTCGGGCCCGCCGATCGCCTGCACCCGCGGGCGCCAACCGTCGCGCCACACCAGCGCGTGCTCACCCCGGCCGGAATCGAGCGCCCCGCGGGCGGCCTCGAGGCGGGCGGCTGCATCGTCGCCGGGGCGGTGCGCCAGCCACAGGCTCGCCGCCGGCCAGGCACTGGAGAGCAGGCCGACCGACGGCATCAGCGCGAGCGTCAGTCCGGCCGGATCGGTCTCGGCCAGCAAGGCGAGGCTCGCGGTGTCGCATTCGGTGTCGGCCGCCCGCTCGCAGCGGGCCACCAGCGCATCGAGCCGCGCGCTGTCGGCCACGTAAGGCACGTCGGCCAGTTGATCGCTCTCGGCGATGAAACCGGGCAAGGCATCGCCGAACTCGGCGAGATCACCGCGCTGCGGCGGGTGCGCCTGCCAGAACGCGCGGGCCAGCGCCGCGAACGACTCCTCGCCCAGCAGCGCCTGCACGGTCGGGTAGCGTGCCGCCAACGCGCGCTCGGCCGAGGCACCGCCGTTCGCCTGGTAGGCCTGCCAGCCGCGCAGCAGCCGGGCGCCTTGCTCGCCCACCGCAGCGGCCAGCGATGCGCCTTCATCGCGCGCCCACAGGCTGCGCAGCAGCGCCTGCTGGCGTTCGAGCTCGTTCATCGTTGGCCTGCCCCGGCGATCACCCGTTCGGCGTGCGCCGCTTCTTCGAGCAGCACGGCCAGCGGCGGCAGTTCGGTGTCCCATTCGACCAGCGTCGGCCGCGGCCCCAGCCGGTCGATCGCATGGGCGAACACACGCCACACCGGCTCATGCACGCGGCTGCCATGGTCGTCGATCACGATGTCGGGCAGTTCGAGGTAGCCGGCCAGGTGGATCTCGCCGACGCTGGCCGCATCGATCGCGTCGATCCAGTCGCAGGCCCCGCGCACCGCATCAGCGTCGTCGCGTGCACGGTTCAGCCCGTTCACGACC
>NZ_JBFUFP010000619.1:0-3264 GCF_056403375.1 Rhizobacter sp. P2_H2 | reverse complement strand
AGCACGGGCTGGCGATCGACGACATCCTGAACCCGGTGCAGGGCAACGGCGTCTACGAGGCGACGCTGCCGCTGTTCGGCGGCCTGCACATCTGGAAGGCCGCGCCGCTGGTGGCCGATGCGCTGCGCGACGCCGGCCGGCTGCTCGCCACCTCGAAGCTGACACACAGCTACCCGCACTGCTGGCGCCACAAGACGCCGGTGATCTACCGCGCCGCGGCGCAGTGGTTCGTGCGCATGGATGAAGGCGACGGCGTGTTCACGAAGGACAAGGCGCCGAAGACGCTGCGCCAGACCGCGCTGGAGGCCATCGGCGAGACCAGCTTCTTCCCGGAGAACGGGCGGACCCGGCTGCACGACATGATCGCGAACCGGCCCGACTGGTGCATCAGCCGCCAGCGCAACTGGGGCGTGCCGCTGCCGTTCTTCCTGCACAAGGCGACGGGTGAACTGCACCCCGACACGATGGCGCTGATCGACCGCGCGGCCGAGGTGGTGCAGCAAGGCGGCGTCGAGGCCTGGTCGAAGCTGACGGTCGACGAGGTGCTGGGCGCCGAGGCCGGCGACTACATCAAGAGCAACGACATCCTCGACGTCTGGTTCGATTCGGGCTCGACCTTCTTCCACGTGCTCAACGAGAAGGTGGGCAGCCAGCCGGGCACGACCGGCGGGCCGAACGGTGCGGCCGGTCCCGAGGCCGACCTGTACCTCGAAGGCCACGACCAGCACCGCGGCTGGTTCCACTCGTCGCTGCTGATCGCCTGCGCGATGGAAGGCCATGCGCCGTACCGCGGCCTGCTGACGCACGGCTTCACGGTCGACGGCCAGGGCCGCAAGATGAGCAAGAGCCTGGGCAACTTCATCTCGCTGCAGGATTCGGTGCAGGAGATGGGGGCCGAGATCCTGCGCCTGTGGTGTGCGGCGACCGACTACTCGGGCGACCTCGCGATCGACAAGAAGATCCTGGCGCGCGTCGTCGATGCATACCGCCGCATCCGCAACACGCTGCGCTTCATGCTGGCCAACACCAGCGATTTCGATCCGGCGACCGATGCGGTGCCGGTCGGGCAGATGCTCGAGATCGACCGCTACGCACTCGCGCGCGCGGCGCAGTTCCAGGCCGAGGTGCTGAAGCACTACGAGGTGTACGAGTTCCACCCGGTGGTGGCCAAGCTGCAGGTGTTCTGCAGCGAGGACCTGGGCGCGTTCTGGCTGGACGTGCTGAAGGACCGGCTGTACACCACCGCGCCGAAGTCGCTCGCGCGGCGCAGCGCGCAGACCGCGCTGTGGCACGTGACGCACGCGATGCTGCGCTGGATGGCGCCGTTCCTGAGCTTCACTGCGGAAGAGGCGTGGAAGGTGTTCGCGCCGGGGCAGTCGGCATCGATCTTCATCGAGACCTTCAGCGACACCTCGGCCTGGGCCGACGACGCACTGCTCGCGAAGTGGAGCCGCCTGCGCGAGATCCGCGACGTGGCCAACAAGGAGATCGAGGCGCTGCGAAGCGCGGGCCAGGTGGGCTCGTCGCTGCAGGCCGAGTTGCTGATCACCGCGGCGGCCGACGACCATGCGCTGCTCGCGTCGCTCGGCGACGACCTGCGCTTCGTGACGATCACGTCGCAGGCGCGGATCGCGGCGGGCGCGGCGCTGGCCGTCAGCGTCACGCCGTCGGCGGCGACCAAGTGCGAGCGCTGCTGGCACTACCGCGACGATGTCGGCAGCGAGGCGCGGCATCCGACGATCTGCGGCAGGTGCACAAGTAACCTGTACGGTGACGGCGAGACGCGTACAGTCGCCTGAACCTTCCCTCAAGGAGCCCTCGATGAACCACAGCAATCCTCGCGCGGAGTACCCTGACCTGTTCAAGCTCCCCGTTGATGAGCGGGTGCAGCTGGCCGAGGAGTTGTGGGAAAGCATCGTGGCAGAAACGAAGGACGACCGCACCCCGGTGTCCGAAGCCATCGCACTCGCGCTCCTGCGCAATCGCTGAAAACATGTCCTTCAAGAAATCCTCCGCATCCCTGCTCCCCTGGCTGGGCATCGCCCTCGTCATCATCGTGCTCGACCAGCTGACCAAGTCGCTGATCCTCGCCAACTTCGCGTACGGCGACAGCGTGCACGTCACGCCGTTCTTCAACGTGGTCCGGGTGCACAACACCGGCGCGGCGTTCTCGTTCCTGGCCGGCGCGTCGGGCTGGCAGCGCTGGTTCTTCGTCGGGCTGGGGGCAGTGGCCGCCGGCTTCATCGTCTGGATGCTGCGCAGCCACGGCGGGCAGAAGCTGTTCGCCTGGGCGCTCGCGCTGATCCTCGGCGGCGCGCTCGGCAACGTGATCGACCGGCTGCTGCACGGCTACGTCGTCGACTTCATCCAGGTGCACTGGGCCGACAAGTTCTTTCCGTCGTTCAACCTCGCCGACAGCGCGATCACGCTCGGCGCGATCCTGCTGATCGTCGACGAGCTGCGCCGGGTGCGGCGCGGCAAGTGATCGTCAGGCCGCCACGCCGACGATCACGCTCGACGCCTTGAAGACGGCGGTGGCCGAACTGCCGACCTCCAGCGCCAGTGCCTGCGCGCTGTCGTTGGTGATGATCGCCGCCACCGCGCCGCCGCCGGCCAGCGCCAGCACCACCTCGCAGTTCACCGCGCCCGGCGTGACGCGCGACACCACGCCCTTCAGCTGGTTGCGCGCCGACAGCCGCACGCCGCGCATGTCGGCCATCAGGATGATCGACGAGGCCTTGATCAGCGCGAACGCCTTCGCGCCGACCGCGAGGCCGAGCTCGGCCGTGCTCTCGTGCGTGATGCTCGCGACGATGCGCAGCCCGCCGATCGCCTCGAGCTCGACCTCGTCATTGATGGCCCCGCCGCGCAGCGACACCACGGTGCCGGCGAACTGGTTGCGTGCGCTCGTTCTCATCGCCAGCCCTTCCATCAGTGAATAGTCGCCGGCCAGGCCACCCGCTTGCCGGTTCAGCCGCTCGACGAAACGTGCATGCTCCTGCTGGATCAGCACGACATTGCGCAGCAGCTGCTCGCCGCGCGGCGTGAGCCGCGTGCGCCCGCCGCCGGTCCCGCCGGCGCTGCGTTCCAGCAGCGGCTCGCCGGCCAGGTTGCTCATCTGCTCGACCGCATCCCACGCGCCCTTGTAGCTGAAGCCGGCGGCCTTCGCGGCCTGCGTGATCGAGCCGAGCCGCGCGATCTCCACCAGCAGCGCGATGCGCCGCGTGCCGGCCAGGCTCTGCCCGCCGAGGTTCAGCGTCAGCT
>NZ_JBFUFP010000618.1:0-3268 GCF_056403375.1 Rhizobacter sp. P2_H2 | reverse complement strand
CAGGAAGGCGCTGCGGCGCGCCAGCTCGGCCGGCACCAGCGCGGCCACGCCCTTCTCGCTGCGCGACCACAGCGCGGCGCCGTCGATCGGGCGGGACGGCACGATGCGCAGCAGCGCGTCGATGTCGCCACGGGTGGTGGTCTCGTCGAGCGAGATACCGACGCTCGCGGCCGACGCGCGGCGCAGGTTGAAGCCCGCTTCGCGCGCGGCCTGCAGCACGGCCTCGGTGCGGCCGCCGGTCTGCACCTCGAGCGTGTCGAAGGCGCTCTCGTGCGCCAGCGTGCAGCCGGCTTCCTTCAGGCCGGCCGCCAGCACCGCGGTGTAGCTCGCGACGCGGCCCGCGATGCGCTTCAGCCCCTGCGGGCCGTGGTAGACCGCATACATGCTGGCGATCACCGCCGGCAGCACCTGGGCGGTGCAGATGTTCGACGTGGCCTTCTCGCGGCGGATGTGCTGCTCGCGCGTCTGCAGCGCGAGGCGGTAGGCCGGGTTGCCATGCACGTCGACGCTGACGCCGACCAGCCGGCCGGGCATCGAGCGCTTGAACTCGTCCTTGGTTGCCATGTAGGCGGCGTGCGGGCCGCCGTTGCCCATCGGCATGCCGAAGCGCTGCGTGTTGCCGACCGCGATGTCGGCGCCCATCTCGCCGGGCGGCGTGATCAGCGTCAGCGCCAGCAGGTCGGCGGCGACGATCGCCAGGCCGCCGGCCGCATGCACCGCGGCGATCACCGGTGCCAGGTCCTGCACGACGCCGTTGACGCCGGGGTACTGGAACAGCGCGCCGAAGGGCTTGTCCTTCGCCGCATCGGCGGCCGGGCCGGTGACGACCGTGAGGCCGAGCGGCTCGGCGCGCGTGCGCACCACCTCGAGTGTCTGCGGCAGCACGTCGTCGGCGACGAAGAAGGTCGTGCTCTTGCTCTTGCCGACGCGCAGCGCGAGCGTCATCGCCTCGGCGGCGGCGGTGGCTTCATCGAGCATCGACGAGCCGGCGATCGCCAGGCCCGTCAGCTCGCAGACCATGGTCTGGAAATTGACGAGCGCCTCCATGCGGCCCTGCGARATCTCRGCCTGGTAGGGCGTGTAGGCSGTGTACCAGGCSGGGTTCTCGAGGATGTTGCGCAGGATSACGCCSGGCGTSWRGGTGCCGTRGTAGCCYTGGCCRATGAAGCTCTTSARCACCTGGTTGCGTGCGGCGATGCCCTTCAGCTCGGCGAGCGCCTGCGCTTCGGTCAGCGCGGCGGGCAGCTGCATCGGCACCGGGCGGGCGATGGCACGCGGCACGATGGCGTCGATCAGTGCGCGGCGCGAGGCGGCACCGATGGCCGACAGCATGTGCCGTTCGTCCGCCTCCTCGATCCCGATGTGGCGGGCGACGAATTCGGTGGCGTTCTCGAGGGCGCCCAGGGGCGTGGCGGCGGACATCAACATGGTCATTCCAGTGAAACTTGATGGCAGGACACCGTCCGTTCGGGCTGAGGTATCGAAGCCTTTGCGGAAGGTGCCGGTACCGAGGCATGCGCTGCCCTTCGATACCTCAGGGCGAACGGATTCAGGCGTTCTTGACGAGCTCGTCGTACGCCGGCTGGTCCATCAACTGGTCGAACTCGCCCATGTCGGTGACGTGCACCTTGAAGAACCAGCCGTTGCCGAGCGGGTCGCTGTTGGCGAGCGACGGGTCGGCGCGCAGCGCCTCGTTGACCTCGACGATCTCGCCGGCCACCGGCATGTACAGGTCGGCGGCGGCCTTCACCGATTCGACGACGCCGGCGACCTCGCCCTTCTTGAAGCTGCGGCCGACTTCCGGCAGGTCGACGAAGACCACGTCGCCCAGCGCGTCCTGCGCGTGGAGCGTGATGCCGACGGTGGCGGCCTCGTGGTCTTCGATGTTGATCCACTCGTGGTCGGGGGTGTACATGGTGGTCATCAGGGGCTCCTTGGGGGCGATGTGAAGAAGGGGAAGGGGAGGCAGATCAGCCACGGAAATAGCGGTGCGGCGAGAACGGCATCGGCGCGACGCGCATCGGCTGCCGCTTGCCGCGCACCTCGGCGAACACCTCGTGGTGCGGCAGCGCGTGGTTGCCGGCGAGGTAGGCCATCGCGATCGGCTGGTTGACGCTGGGCGACAGCGTGCCGCTGGTCACGTGGCCGAGCCTGTGGCCCTGGCCGTCGACGATGGTGGCGCCTTCGCGTACCGGCACGCGCTCGAGGCCGAGCAGGCCGACGCGCTTGTTCGTGGTGCCGTGGGCGAGCTGACCGTCGATCACGCTGGCACCGGGGTAGCCGCCGGCGCGTGCGCCACCGGCGCGGCGCACCTTCTGGATCGCCCAGGTGAGGCCGGCCTCGACCGGCGTGGTCTTCTCGTCGATGTCGTGGCCGTACAGGCACAGGCCGGCTTCCAGGCGCAGCGTGTCGCGCGCGCCGAGGCCGCAGGGCTTGACCTCGGGCTGGGCGAGCAGCGCGCGAGCCAGCGATTCGGCCTGGTCGGCGGCGACCGAGATCTCGAAGCCGTCTTCACCGGTGTAGCCGGAGCGGGTCACGAAGCAGTCGGCGCCGGCCAGCGTCAGCGCGCGGCCGGTCATGAAGGTGAGGGTGGCGGCATCGGCATTCAGGCGGGCCAGCGCCTTCACGGCCTGCGGGCCCTGCAGCGCGAGCAGCGCGCGCTCGGGCAGCGGCTGCACGGTGCACTTGTGGGCGATGTGGGTCACCAGGTGCTTGATGTCGGCGTCCTTGCAGGCGGCGTTGACGATGACGAGCACGTCGTTCTCGCGGCGCGTGATCATCAGGTCGTCGAGGATGCCGCCGCTGGCATTGGTGAAGAAGCCGTAGCGCTGCTTGCCGACGGCGAGGTCGACGATGTCGACGGGCACCAGCGATTCGAGGGCTTTCGCGGCGTCGGGGCCGACCAGGCGGACCTGGCCCATGTGGGAGACGTCGAACAGCGAGGCGGCGCTGCGGCAGTGCTTGTGCTCGGCGATGATGCCGCCGGGGTAGTTCACCGGCATCTCGTAGCCGGCGAAGGGCACCATCTTGGCGCCCAGTTCGAGGTGCAATGCGTGGAGGGGGGTCTTCAGCAGCGGGGTGTTCGGCAGGTCGATGGCGGACATGGTCTTCTCCGAGGGCATTCACCGGACCAACGAGTCGCCATGCCGGCCGACGCGTTGGGGATGCCCTCTCTGTCCGCTTTACCTGAGAGATTGGCGGCCCCCGGATCCCGGTCAACCGCTTGCCCCTTCGGTGGACTCACTCGGGGTGAGCCTCTCTCCAGCGA
>NZ_JBFUFP010000617.1:0-3269 GCF_056403375.1 Rhizobacter sp. P2_H2 | reverse complement strand
CGCCAGCGCACACGGTCAGTATCCCCGTCCTTCATCCACCTGGTTCAGCAGCGGCTCGCCGCGCATCGCGCGCCGCACGTTCTCGGCGAGCTGCGGTGCCGCGGTGGCGGCCGTCGTGATGCCGCCGACGTGCGGCGTCACGAGGATGCCCGGGTGGCGCCAGAACGGATGGCCCGCGGGCAGCGGCTCCACCGTCGCCACGTCGATCGTCGCGGCTTCGAGCCGGCGGCTCGCGAGCGCCGCCAGCAGGTCGTCTTCCACCAGGTGCCCGCCGCGGCCCATGTTGATCACGAACGAGCCGGGCCGCATCTGCGAGAACAGCGCGCCCGACAGGATGCCGTGCGTCTCGTCGGTCAACGGCAGCAGGTTGACGAGGATGTCGGTGGCGCCGGCGAGTTGCGCAAGCCCGGCGGCACCGGCATGGGTGCGCACGCCGGCCAGTTCGCGCGGCGACCGGCTCCAGCCGTGCACCGTGAACCCTTCGGCCGCGAGCGCCGCGGCCACCGCGCTGCCGAGCTCGCCGAGCCCGAGCACGCCCACCGCCGATTGCGCATTCAACCGCGGGTGCTCGAAGCGCCACAGCGCCGCCTGCGAATCGCGCTCGTAGCGGTGGAAGCGCCGGTGGTAGCGCAGCACCGCGGCCTTCGCATAGCCGACGATGTGCTGCGCGAGCGAGCTGTCGACCGATCGCGCGAGCGGTACGCCCGGAGGCATGCGCGTGCGGTCGAACTGGTTCACGCCGGCCGACAGCGACAGCACCGCGCGCAGGTTCGAGAACGCGCGCAGGCCCTCGGGCGGCAGGTTGTACATCAGGCCGATGTCGATCTCGTGCGGCGCCGCGCAGCCGGGCCCGACGATGAAGTCGAAGGCGTCGTCGCCGAGTTGCCCGGCCAGTGCGTCGCGCCACATCGCGGGCGGATCGATGCGGCTGAAATAGTAGATGCGGGGGCGTGCTGCATTCATCGTGGCGCCGATGATAGGCAGCCGGGCCGCGGCGGCCGGCAATAAAACTAAGGCCGCCCGTTGAGTTTTTCGATCGGCTGCCGCGCCGCACGGCTCCTATGATCCGGGATCCCTGGCTGCCGGCATCCCGTCGTGACCCCTCCGCAAGCTCCCGCCGCCCCGCGTTTCAACCAGCCGCTGGGCGGTGACGCGGTGCCGCGCTTCGCCGGCATCGCGACGATGATGCGGCTGCCGCACCAGCCGACCGCCGAGGGGCTCGACGCCTGCTTCGTCGGCGTGCCGTTCGACCTGGGCACCTCCAACCGCTCCGGTGCGCGCTTCGGCCCGCGCCAGGTGCGCAGCGAGTCGGTGCTGCTGCGGCCCTACAACATGGCCACGCGCGCCGCGCCCTTCGATTCGCTGCAGGTCGCCGACATCGGCGACGTGGCGACCAACCCGTACAACATCGTCGATTCGATCGACCGCATCGAGGCGGCCTACGACCGCATCATCGCCGGCGGCTGCCGCCCGATCACGATCGGCGGCGACCACACGATCGCCTGGCCGATCCTGCGCGCGATGCGCAAGCGCTACGGCCCGGTCGGCGTCGTGCACGTCGACGCGCATGCCGACGTCAACGACACGATGGGCGGCGAGAAGATCGCGCACGGCACGCCGTTTCGCCGCGCCGTCGAAGAGGGCCTGCTCGACTGCCAGCGCGTGGTGCAGATCGGCCTGCGCGGCACCGGCTACCACGCCGACGATTTCGACTGGTGCCGCGCGCAGGGCTTTCGCGTGGTGCAGGCCGAGGAGTGCTGGCACCGCAGCCTGCTGCCGCTGATGAAGGAGGTGGTCGAGCGCGTCGGCGGGGGGCCCGTCTACCTCAGCTTCGACATCGACGGCCTCGACCCGTCGTTCGCGCCCGGCACCGGCACGCCGGAGATCGGCGGGCTCAGCGTGCAGCAGGGGCTGGAGATCATCCGCAGCCTGCGCGGGCTCGACCTCGTCGGCGCCGACCTGGTGGAGATCTCGCCGCCGTACGACCCGCAGGGCACGACCGCGCTGGTCGGTGCGAACCTCGCGTACGAGATGCTGTGCGTGCTGCCCGGCGTTCAGTACCGGGCCTGATCGTCACTTCGGACGTCACCCCGGCGCCGAGCCGGCGTGCACCTTCCCCAGCACCCAGTCGGTGAACCCCGCCACCAGCGGGCTCTCGCAGACCTCGTGGCGGCACACCATGTAGTACGCATGCCGGGCCGGCACACTCTGCTCGAACAGCCGCACCAGCCGGCCCTCGGCGAGGTCGTCGCCGACCAGCAGGCTGTCGCCGAGCGCGACGCCCTGGCCGTGCAGTGCCGCCTCGATCGCGATGTGCGCATTGCCCATCTCGGTCATCCGGAAGCCGTCGGTGCGCGCACCGGCCGCGAGCAGCCAGCGCGTCCATTCGGCGCCGCCGTCCTCGCACAGCAGCAGGTGGTGGCGCAGGTCGTCCAGCGTGCGCACGCCCTGCGGTCCGTTGATCAGCGCCGGGCTGCAGACGGGGTAGATCGTCACCGGGCTCAGCAGCCGCACCTGCCGGTCGGGCCAGATGCCGGTGCCATAGCGGATGCAGACATCGACCGACGGCGCATACACCTCCTTGTCGTCGTTCGACGCGACCAGCCGCAGGTGCACGTCGGGGTGCGCGGTGAGGAACTCGCCGATGTGGCGCGTCAGCAGCCGCGAGCTCAGGCCGACCGGCGCCGAGACGACGAGGTCGCCGACCATCACCGCGTCGCCGAGCCGCGCGGCGGCCGATGCGATCGACTGGAACGCCGAGCGCACCGACGGCAGCAGCGCCTCGCCGTGCGTCGTCAGCTTGAGCCGGGTCTTGTTGCGCGTGAAGAGCTGCACGCCGAGAGCGTCCTCGAGCGTGCGCAGCTGGTGGCTCACCGCGCTCGGCGTGACGCTCAGTTCGTCGGCCGCCTTCACGACGGTGAGGTGGCGCGCGGTCGCATCGAAGGCGCGCAGCGCATTGAGCGGCGGCAGCCGGCTGCGCGGCGTCAGGCGCTTGGCGGCATCGTGCAGCGAGGGAAGGTCGGGCGTCTTGGGCATGAGGGGAGGAATTGCTTGCAAGGTTCAGGCCACGGCCGGTGTTTCGCAGCCACGGCGCGGCCTGCGACAGGCTGAGTTTTTTTGCGCCCGCCGCGGTTCTTAATCTCGGTGTTCAGCGCGCGCCGTCGTCACTAGCATCCCGCCATTCTTTCGGAGGCCCTTGCGGGGTGACACGGCATGGAAGCAGGTTCGGCGGCGGCGACGCAGCGGTTGTGGGGCGCACGGTTCAAGTC
>NZ_JBFUFP010000616.1:0-3271 GCF_056403375.1 Rhizobacter sp. P2_H2 | reverse complement strand
CGGTGCGAGGGCGGCATGGACGGGCCCGATCTGCCGGGGGTGGATGCACAGCTTGGCGCCGAAGCCATGGCGGCGCGACCAGGCGAGGTCGGCCAGCAGCTGCCGTTCGTCGTCGAGCTGGGGCGTCACGCCGGCGACGGGCGCAGGCAGGCCCGCGACGCGCGAAGCGATGGCCAGCACGCTGGCGGCATGGCCCAGGCCGTCGGGGCCGTCTGCCATGTCAAGATCCAGGTCGAGCGCGTAGTCCAGCGTGCCGAAGACCAGGCGGGAGACGCCCACAGCACCTGCCACTTGATGCGCGCTCGCGACGCCTCTCGCGCTTTCGATCAGCGCGAGCACACGAGCCTCGGGCAGGGCGTCACGAACGGCTCGGACCTGCGCCGCGGACTCGGCCTTGGGCAGCATGACGTTCGAGAGGCCGGCCTCGCGCAGCAGCTGCAGGTCGTCGGCAAAGGCGATCGACTGCGGATCGTTGATGCGCACGACGGTACGTTCACGCTCGCCTTCCGCGGCTTGGCGAGACCACTGCGCGACTGCATCGCGCGCCTCGGCCTTGGCCGACGGCGCGACGGCGTCTTCGAGGTCCAGCACGATGGCATCGGCAGCGCTGGCCAGCGCCTTGGCGAAGCGCTCCGAGCGGTTTCCAGGCACGAAGAGATAGGTGCGCGGGTCCATCAGATCGCCTCCGCGGCCCGCAGCGCGCGGATCTCGTCGGCACCGATTCCCAGTTCCCCCAGGATGGCGTCGGTGTGCTCGCCGAGCGCGGGAACAGGATCCATGCGAGGCCCCTCCTCCCAGGTTCCCGGCGGCAGCATGGCCGGCAGCATGCCGACGGGCGAGCCCACCTCGCGCCAGCGCCGGCGCGCCTTGAGCTGCGGGTGCGCCCAGACCTCGYGCATCGTGTTGACCCGGGCGTTGGCAATCTGCGCCGCTTCCAGGCGCTCGGCCACCYGCGCTGCGGTCAAGGTCGAGAAGGTGTCGACGATGAGCTGGCGCAACGCCGCGCGCTCGGCCACGCGCCTGGCGTTGCCGGCGAAGCGCGGGTCACGCGCCAGCTCGGGACGCTGCATGACCTTCTCGCAGAAGTTGACCCACTCGCGTTCGTTCTGCAGGCCCAGCATCACGCTGCCTTCGTCCTTTCCGATCGGGAACGGGCCATAGGGGTAGATGGTGGCGTGGGCCGCACCGGTGCGCGGCGGTGGCGGCGCACCCTCGAAGGCGTAGTAGAGCGGATAGCTGGTCCATTCGGCCAGGGATTCCAGCATCGAGATGTCGATGTGCTGGCCACGTCCGCCTTGCGTGCGCTGCAGCAGCGCCGCAAGGATGTTGGTGTAGGCGTACATGCCCGCGGCGATGTCGGCGATCGAAGGGCCGGCCTTGCACGGCTCGTCGGGTGTGCCGGTGACCGACACGAACCCCGCTTCGCTCTGGATCAGCAGGTCGTAGGCCTTCTTGTCGCGGTACGGGCCGTCGGCACCGTAGCCGGAAATGTCGCACACGATGATGGCCGGCTTCTTCACCGCGAGCACGTCGTAGCCCAGCCCCAGGCGCGCCGCAGCGCCAGGCGCCAGGTTCTGCACGACCACGTCGGCCTTCTCCAGCACGAGACGCTCGAGGATCCCGGCCGCTTCGGGGTGCTTCACGTCGAGCGTGAGACTCTCCTTGGAGCGGTTGGTCCAGACAAAGTGCGATGCCAGGCCGCGCACGCGGGAGTCATAGCCGCGCGCAAAGTCGCCCGTGCCCGGGCGTTCGATCTTGATGACTCGGGCGCCCAGATCGGCCAATTGGCGCGTCGCGAACGGCGCGGCGATGGCGTGTTCGAGCGTGACGACGGTGAGCCCCTTGAGTGGCTGCATCTCAGGCTCCCCGCAGCGTCGCGACCGCATCCATCGTCAGCCAGCCTTCATGGTCCTCGGCCCACAACTTGATGCTGCCGTCGGCCTGCGGCTGGCCATTGACGAGGAACGCGGCCAGGTCGAAGGTCGGGCGAACGGCCTTGAACCGGAAGGTGGCGATGTCGGCATCGGGCGCGTTGCGGCGAACCAGGTCCATCAGCAGGGTGGCGATCAGCGGGCCGTGCACGACCAGGCCTGGATAGCCCTCGACCTCGGTGACGTACTTGCGGTCGTAGTGAATGCGATGGCCGTTGAACGTCAGCGCGGAATAGCGGAACAGCAGCACATCGTCGGGCACGATCCGGCGCTGCCAGCGTGCGCCGGCCTCGGCGGCGTGCGGCGTCGGCTCCACGTCCCCGGCCCGCCTGGCCTCGCGGTAGACGATGTCGTGGAATTCGACGATCGCCGGATCGGCCGCTCCGTTGCAGCGCAATTCGTGGCGCACCTTCACGAACACGAGCTTGCCCGTGCGGCCTTCCTTGACCGTCACGTCGGCAATGGCCGATGTGCGCTCCACCGCGTCGCCCACCCGCACCGGCGAGCGAAACTCGAACTGGCTGCCGGCCCACATGCGGCGCGGCAGCGGCACGGGCGGCAGGAACCCGCCCCGCCTGGCATGTCCGTCCGGCCCGATCTCGCTCTGGCGGTGCAGGGGCAGGAAGTACAGCCAGTGCCACAGCGGCGGCAATGGCGCACCCGCCTCCACCGGCGCGGCGGCGTGATCCAGCGTCGCGTCGAGCGCATTGACGGGCGTTGCGCCGACCTGGTCTCGCATCGTCTCGCTGCGGCCGATCCAGGCCTTCAAGTCGTCGAGGGAACTGCCCATGTCCGAAGCTCCTGCTCTACTCAGTCGGCCGCCAGCTTGGCGCGCTGCACGACAGCCGTCCACTTCGCCAGCTCGCTCTTCACCAGCTCGCCGAACTTCTCGGGCGTGCTGGTCTCGACATCGGCACCGTGCTCTTGCATGCGCTGGATGACCTCCTTGTCGGCGAGCACCTGGTTGAGTGCCTTGTTGATCTGGTCGATGATCGGCTTGGGGGTCTTCGCCGGGGCGAAGAAGCCGTACCACTGCTGCACGTCGACGCCGTCGACGCCCGCCTCCTTGAGCGTCGGCACGTCGGGCAGCAAGGCGGATCGCCGGGGGCCCGCCACCGCGAGCGCCCGCAGCTTTCCGGCCTTCACGTGCGGCAGCGCCGTGAACAGGCTCGGGAACATGAACTGCGTCTGCCCACCGATGGTGTCACTGATCGCCGGGGCGGAACCCTTGTACGGCGCACCGAGCATCACGACGCCGGCACTGAGCTTGAACAGCTCGGCCGCGTAGTGCGGGGCCGTGCCGTTGCCGGCCGAGGCGTACGTGTACTTGTCCGGCTTGG
>NZ_JBFUFP010000615.1:0-3273 GCF_056403375.1 Rhizobacter sp. P2_H2 | reverse complement strand
GAGCAGGGCCAGCACCAGGCCGATGAAGCCGCTGCCCGAGTCGCCCATGAAGATCTTCGCCGGCGGGTAGTTCCAGGCGAGGAAGCCTGCAACGCAGKCGGCGAACGCGACGGGAACGAACCAGTGGGGCGTTGCGGTGGCAATYCACCAGCATGCAGCACCACCGAGCGAGACGGTGATGGCTTCGACGCTCGCGATGCCGTCGATGCCGTCCATGAAGTTGCAGAGGTTGATCATCCAGACCACGTAGGTGACCGCCAGGGCGAGGCCGAACCATCCGAGGTTCACCGACAGGCCGAAGATGGGCACGGGCGGTATGCCTCTCAGCACAATCAGGACCCAGGTGCCCGCCGCCGCATGGATGAGGAAGCGCCAGCGCGCGGGGATCGACTTGCGGTCGTCGATGAAGCCCACGATGGCGACGGCGAGGCCGCTGCCCAGCGCCGCGGCGGCAAAGTCCGCCGGAACGTGTCCGGCGAGCCAGAGGAGGGCCACCAGCGCGAGAAAGGACCCGACGATGGCGACCCCGCCCCCACGCGGCGTGGGGATGGTGTGGGAACTGCGGGCATTCGGATGGTCGAGCAGGTCGGCATCCAGGGCGTACTTGCGCGCACGCTCGGTGGTGACCCAGGAGGCGACCAGGCCCAGCAGCAGACACAGGATGATCATGGAATTGAGGAGGGGGAGGCTTGCGCGTAGCGCAGGAGTTTAGTGGCTTGTGCCGCGGGTGCCATCCGACATGGCGGGAGGTCGGGTGTCGGGTCGCCGCGCTCGCGCCTGTTCCTGTGCGGCAAGCAACTGAAGTGCCCAACCCTCGCACGAGTACGACTGCCGAAGCGAATCCTCGACGGGCTCGAACGGCACGCCGAGGAACGCGTCGTCGATCGCCGGCGCGGATCGCGAGATCAGCAGCACGCGCGAGGGATGGAACAGGTCGCTCTCGAGAATATGGCGATTGGTGGTGATGAGCTTCTTGCCGGCGAGCAAGGTCTCGATGGTGCGCATGGTGAGGCCGCGCTGGCGGGGATGTTCGACGTCGAGCACGGCACACGACTGCGCGACGACGGAGCGCACCTGCGCCGGCGCCATCGCCCGGGTCGACAGCTCGCCGCGCGCCGCACGCCACATGGCCGGGGAGCGAAGCCGCGCCACGACGGACTGGAGCGTGCTGGGAAAGAAGCCGAAGACGAACGCGCGCGCGGCGTCCTTCATGGACTGACGCACCCGGTTGACGACCCGGTAGCGATCGGAATGCAGTGTGCCGATGAAGCACCAGTCGAAGAGGTAGCCGGAAGCGGGTGTGGCGATCGGTGCCGTGTTCTTCGCGAACAGCGGGCGGTGATTCCAGCCGTGGCGCTGCGCGTCCTGCGGGTCGAACGTGGCAACGCTGTCGAAGCTGCCCAGCAAGGCCGGGGCTCCCGGGACGTTCTCCAGGCCATCCCACAGGTAGAAACCCATCGAGGCGCCGGGAAACCGTTGCCGCATCTGCTGCACGACGTGCGTCGTCAGGCCCTCGCCCTTGATGACCAGCACATGGGAGATCGACCGCGGATCGAGCGCATCGAGGCGGCGCAGGAAGTGCCGCTGGGACACCTTGCGGGTCCAGCCCGGCAGCAGCCGCAACAGGATCTTGTGGAGCGTGCCGTCGCTTGCGCGCTCGTTCCACCAGGTCACCTCATAGCCCAGGCCGCGCAGCGTGTCGCAGATGATCTGGTGGTAGTTGAATGTCAGCGGCGATACGAGCAGCACATGCCCTCGACGCGGGCTTGCTGCCGGCACGTTGGCGGTCTGGTTCATGGTTCGGCAGGGCCTTTCGGTCCGACGATGCGCGCCGGCACGCCGACCGCCAGTGCGCCTGCCGGAACGTCGGCCAGGACCACGGCGTTGGCGCCCACTGTGCAACCCTGCCCCAGGGTCACCGGGCCGAGCACTTTCGCGCCCGCCGCCAGCGTGACGTCGTCCTCGACGAGCGGGCGCTTGGCGGCATCGAAATGGAAATCGGCCTCGCGCGCGCCCAGCGTCACTTGTTGGAAGATGGTGACGCGGTCGCCGATGCGTGCAGCGCCGAGGACGGTGCCGTAGGTGTGGGCGATCACCAGCCCGGGGCCGATCGGCAGGCGTGCCGGGACCTCGAGCCCGAACAGCACGGCGTTCAGCAGGCCGGGCAGCTTGGCCAGGCGGGGCCAGCCGCCGGCCCACAAGGCCTGGCCGGTGCGCAGCAGCCAGACGGGGGCGAAGCGCGGCGAGAAGGCACTCGACCAGCGCCGCGCGCGGCCGGGCTGGCCGCTCAGGGCACACAGACGTGCCCAGTCGGCATCGAGCAGCTCGTTGCGTGTCATGGATTGCTGAGTCCCTTTTCGCGCAGCACTGCGGTGGCGGCCTCCAGCTGATCGACGTGCACGGGCTGCGTGCGGGCCCAGTTGCAGAAGCGGGTCAGGCCTTCGTCCAGACTGACCGTGGGCCGCAGGCCGAGCAGGGATTCCAGCCGGGTCAGGTCGGCATAGCAGTGGCGGATGTCGCCGACGCGGTACTGGCCGGTGATCCGCGTGCGCGCGTCGAAGCCGGAAACCCTGCGCAGCGTCTCGCTGAGGGCCAGCACCGAGGTCGGCACGCCGGCGCCCACGTTGATGACGGCGTTGTTCGGCAGGTCGGCCTCGATCGAACGATGCAGTGCGTGCACCACGTCGTCGACGTGCACGAAGTCGCGCGACTCGTGGCCGTCTTCGTAGATCGGGATGTCCAGGCCCTGGCGGATGCGGTTGAAGAAGATGGAGATGATGCCGGTGTACGGATTGCGCAGAGACTGGCCTTCGCCGTAGACGTTCTGGAAGCGCAGGATCGTGGTCTTCAGGCCGACGGACAGCGAGGCGGTGCGCACGAGCATCTCCTGCGCCATCTTGGTGGCCGCGTACACCGAGCCGGGGGCCGGCGGCAGCGTCTCCGGCGTGGGGATCGCGTGCAGTGCGCGGCCTGCATCGTCGGTGAGTTCCCAGCGCGCCTGGGCGAGTTGCTCCTTGCCGCGCGTCTCGGGCTGCAGCACGACGCCGGGCTGCGCATCGCTGCGGTAGGCCCCTTCGCCGTAGATGCTGCGGCTGGAAGCCAACACCAGGCGCGTCGGCCGGCGCGTGCACTTGGCGATGGCCTCGAACAGGGCTGCCGTCCCCAGCTCGTTCACGCCGACGTAGTGGCGGATCTGGTACATCGACTGCGCGGTACCGGTTTCGGCGGCGAGGTGGTAGACGCTGTCCACGCCTTCCAGCAGCTGTGCATTCT
>NZ_JBFUFP010000614.1:0-3280 GCF_056403375.1 Rhizobacter sp. P2_H2 | reverse complement strand
GGCGGGTTCTGCACCAGCACCGCCGGCGTCGCCGAGTAGAGGGCGGCGCTGTTCGTCTCGGTGTGGAACTTCTCCCAGCGCAGGCCGCCGTTGAGCAGCCACTGCTCCGAGAACTTCAGCGTGTCGAACGCATAGACCGCCGCACTCAGCGTGCTGCCCTTGGTGTAGGCGCCGTTGTCGACGAGCGGCTGGAACACGTCGCCGGTGCTCGGGTTGTACAGGTTGGCCGCGGCCTGCGTGCCGCTGACGACCCGGTTCTGCTGGTTCTGCCGCTCGTAGATGAACTCGAAACCGGTCGACAGCGAATGCCCGATGCCGCCGGTCTTGAACTCGGTGCTCAGGTTGGTCTGGTTGGTCAGGATCTCGTTCGTCTGGTGGCGGCCCTGGCGGTTGCGCGCGACGGTCCAGGTGGCGGGATCGGTCCCGGTGGGGGAGGTCACGGCATTGACGCCGGTCAGCACGAAGTCCTGCTCGGTGTGGCCCAGGCGCGTCGTGTTGCGCAGCGTCGTGCCGCTCGACAGGTCGTGCTCGATGCGCGCGGTGAACATGTGCAGCGTCACGTCGTTGAAGTCGTCGGTCGAACCGTAAAAGTTCTTCGGATCGACCGGCGCGCCGCTCTGCATGCCCGCGCCGGGCCGCCAGTCGGAGAGCCCGAAGGTCGACACGCCGCCGTCCGGCACGTTCTTCTGGTCGACGTACAGGTAGTTGAAGGTGGTGCGCGTCGGCGTGCCGAGGCCGAGCACCAGCGACGGCGCGAAGCCGAAGCGCTTGCTCCTGACCTCGTCGCGGCCCGGCGTGCCGTAGTCCTGCGCGAGCACGTTCAGGCGCAGCGCGGAGCCCGGGATGCCGAGGTCCAGCGGCCGGTTCAGGTCGGCGGTGGCGCGCACGCGGCTCGCGGTGCCGACGGTCAGCGTGCCGTTGTTGAAGGCCTCGCGGGTCGCCGTCTTCGACACCAGGTTGACGTAGCCCGACGATGCGCCGCGGCCGTTGTCGGAGCCCGACGGGCCCTTGACCACCTCGACCTGCTCGATGTTGAACACGTCGCGCGAGATGTTGCCCAGGTCGCGGATGCCGTCGACGAAGATGCTGTTCGTCGTGTCGAAGCCGCGCATGAAGATCGAGTCGCCGGTCGTCGTGTTGCCGTTCTCGCCGAGCTGCATCGTGATGCCCGGGGTGTTGCGCAGCGCCTCGGCCAGCGTGGTCGCGACCTGCTGCTGCAGCACTTCCTTCTTGATCACGGTGATGGTCTGCGGCGTGTCGACCAGCGGCTGCGTGAACTTCGGGCTCGACGCGTTGTCGGCCTTGAACTCGCTGCCGGACTGGCCGGTGACGCGCAGCGCGGGCAGCGTCGTCTCGGGCGCTTCGGGCTTCTTCGGCGCGTCGGCGACCGGGGTCGTCTGCGCAGCCACCGGCAATGCGACGGCCATCAGGCCGATCTGAGCCAACGCGGATGTCTTGCTTGCCGCGTGCTTGCGGCTCTTGATGTAGGCCAAGGGGTACTCCTCGAGGGTTTTGTCTTGTCTTGGCTGGCGCGATGGCTGGCGGGGACGGTGAAGATCAGTCAGAAAAACAGCCGGCCCGAACCCGGCGCCGGCTGGATGGAGAAATTCGATTCAGCGGCGCAGCGCGTACCAGGAAGCGACCGCGATCGGCAGGCCGAGCGCGGCCCACGACAGCGCGTCCCAGGCGCCATCTCCGAGCAAGGCCGACAGCAGGCCGACCGCGCTCAGCACGGCCAGCACGACCGGCCAGGTCCACACGCGCAGCGCCGCGCTCATGGCTGCGCCGCCTCCGGCTCGCTGACGAAGCCGACCTTCGTCAGGCCCGCCTTCGACGCATCGGCCAGCGTCTGCGCGACGTAGCGGTAGGCCACCGCCTGGTCGGCGCGCAGGTGGATCTCGGGCTGCGGCTGCTTGCTGCTCTCGGCGGCGAAGCGCTTCTGCGCCTCGGGCCGCGTGACGAGCTCACCGTTCCAGTACAACAGGCCGCCGGCGTCGATCGCGAACTCGACCTTGTCGGCCGCCGTCTGGTTGACCTGCGAGCTCGCCTTCGGCAGCTCCAGCTTGACCGCGTTGGTCAGCAACGGCGCGGTGATGATGAAGATCACCAGCAGCACCAGCATCACGTCGATCAGCGGGACCATGTTGATCTCCGCCATCGGCGCGCCGGCGTTCTTCGAATCGAAACTGGCGAAGGCCATGGCGAGGCCTGCGTCAGGCGGCGACCGGCCGCGAGGCCAGCGCACGCACGTTGGCCGGCTGGGCGGCTTCATTGCCGAGCGGCTGGCCCATCGACACGAAGGTGTGCAGCTCGTACGCGAAGGCATCGAGCTTGGACGACATCACGCGGTTGGCACGCGTCAGCCAGTTGTAGCCCATCACCGCGGGGATCGCGACCGCGAGGCCGAGGCCCGTCATGATCAGCGCCTCGCCGACCGGGCCGGCCACCTTGTCCAGCGTGCCGGCGCCGCTCATGCCGATCGCGACCAGCGCGTGGTACACGCCCCAGACGGTGCCGAACAGGCCGACGAAGGGCGCGGTGGCGCCGACGGTGGCGAGCATCGCGAGGCCGTTCTCGAGCCGCGTGGTTTCCTCGTCGAGCACCTTCTTGATGGTGCGCGTGACGAATTCGCCCGAGGTGCCGGCTTCTTCGAGCTTGGCGGCGCCGTACTTCGCGTGGTGGGCCTGCGCGTGCATCGCGTGGCTGGTGAGGTGCGAGAACGGGTCGTGCACGCCGTGCGTGGTGATCTCGTTCGCGACGGCCTCGAGCGAGGTCGCGTTCCAGAAGAAGTTCAGGAAGCTCTGGCTGTGGCGGCGGCGCGAGACCAGCGACAGGCCCTTGATCACGATGATCACCCAGGAGGCGATCGACATCAGCACCAGGATGCCGAGCAGCGTCTTGCCCACCACATCGCTTTGCGCGATGAAGTGGCCGAATCCCAAGCCAGCGTCTGCGTTCACGGTCATTTCTCCAGATCGAAATTCAAGGGGATCAAGGCCCAGCCCGCGGTCGCGCGGCCGTTCTCGGTGTAGGGCTCGAAGCGGAACTTGCGCACCGCGTCGACGGCGGCCTCATCGAGCCGCGGGTAGCCGGACGACTTGCCGACCTGCACCGATTGCGGCAGGCCCGCTTCGTCGATCCAGACGCGCACGACGACGTTGCCGGTTTCCTTCAGGCGCTTCGACGCGCGCGGGTACTCGGGCGGCTCGGCCTTCAGGTAGCGCACGGCCGAGGCCGGGATCTGCTTCGGCGGGGCCGGCGGTGCGGGCGGGGCCGGCGG
>NZ_JBFUFP010000613.1:0-3281 GCF_056403375.1 Rhizobacter sp. P2_H2 | reverse complement strand
GTCGAGGGCAGCGCCGCCGGCCAGGCACGACCTGACCGGCGGCGCAGGGCACCGGTTCGGAGAGGGGATCAGGCTCCCCTCTCGAGGGGTCGAGGGAGAGGGACCGTTTCCGGGCCCGCGATGTGCGCCACCAGTCCGCTCTGGCCGGCCGCGACATGAGCTGCCAGGACGTGGCCGTCGGGATAGTCGCCACCGTTTTGCGGCCGGAAGGGGATGGGCGCTTCTTCGAAGAGGCGTTCGACACGCGAGCGCCAGGCTTGCCTGGCCGCGGCCACCTCATCCGCCGCCATTCGTCCGGTGCCGTAGACGGCGAAGGTGGGCAGCACGTCGAAGCCGGGAAAATAGAGCGAGCCGTGCGTGATGGGGAAGAGCAACTGCTCGAGCGGCCCGTTGATGCCCCGCGGCGAATAATCCCTCGCCGGCCCGCCGACCGCGACGGCGAGCATCGCCCGCTTGCCCTTGAAGGCGCCATCGCCATAGCGGTAGCGGTTGCCTGCGTTCTGGTAGCCGTACGCGAGGCCGTAGGCCCACACCCTGTCCACCCAGCCCTTCATGATGGCCGGCATGCCGAACCACCAGAGCGGAAACTGGAAGACCACTGCGTCGGCGGCCAGCAGCTTCTGCTGCTCGGCGGCAATGTCCGCGACCTGTTGCCCACCGAGATAGGAATGCCCTGACTCCGCAATGAACGACAAGCGATCCGGGTCGGCCCGGCTGGGGAAATCGTGTTCGTCGAACACGGCCTTCCAGTGCATGCCGTACAGATCCGACTGCAGCACCTCGTGCCCCTGCTGCCGTAGCGTTTGCAAGGACACCTCCACAAGCTGGCGGGTCAGCGATGTGGGCTCGGGGTGCGCATGGACGATCAGGACCTTCTTCTGCATCGATTCACTCTTCATCGGTGGCGCCGGTAGGGCGATGGCGCAAGTCTCGGCAGTTGCGAGCCATCTGTGAAATCGATGCTTTGTTTGGCTACTATTCATGGCATGGATAGCACGCGCCTCGACCTCAACCTGCTGGTCACCCTGGAGGCCTTGCTGGTGGAGCAGAACGTGACCAAGGCGGCCGCCCGCCTGCACCTGAGTCAACCGGCGGTCAGCGCGCAGTTGAGCCGCCTGCGCGACGCGTTCGACGACCCGTTGCTCATCCCTGCGCAACGCGGCATGACGCCGACCGCCAAGGCCATCGACCTGCTGGCCCCCTTGCGCCACGCCTTGGACCAGGTGCGCGCCACCGTCGCCTCGCACAGGAACTTCGACCCTGCCGAGGCGGAGCTGACCTTCACCATCGCCTGCACGGACTACCTGCAGGCGGCAGTGGTCAAGCCGCTGGTCGTGGAACTGCGCACCCGGGCGCCCGGCGTGCGCGTGGCGCTGCGCAACCTGGACATGCCGCAGCTGGAAGCGCAGATGGCGCGGGGCGATGTGGACCTGRCGCTGATGACGCCGGAGGTCGCGCCGCCGGGCCTGCGGACGCGGCACCTGTTCGATGAGCGCTATGTGCTGATCGGCCGGCGGGACCATCCACGGCTGCGGCGCAAGCTCTCGGTCGCGCAGTTTGCGCAGCTGGAGCACGTGATCGTCTCGCTGCGCGGGGCCGACTTCGTCACGCCGGTGGACAGCACCCTGGCGGCGCTGGGGCACAAGCGCAAGGTGGTGCTGTCGGCGGCATCGTTTCTGTTCCTGCCGGAGATCGTGGCGGCGTCGGACTTCGTGGCTCTGGTGCCGGAGCTGCTGGTGCGGGACCGACGGGACAGGCTGCTGCTGGTTGAGCCGCCGTTTCCCGTGGAAGGGTTCGCGGTGGGGATGGTTTGGCACGAGCGGGGTCATGGGCATGGGGGACAGAGGTGGGTAAGGGAGGCCATCGTGTCAATGAACGGACGCCACCACTGAAACAAGGAAGACCCATCGAACCCACGACTGGACCGGCTGCACGCCCGATGGGTGGCGGCACGGGGCGGATCACTGAGGCGCAGCGTCGCCCCCGCGCGCCAATGCACCCAACAGCACGTCGAGCCCGAATTCGAAGGCGGCATCGAGGCCCTCGATTCGCAGGAACGGCGCCACGGCGGCGACGTGCGGCAACGCAATGGTCTGCGGCGCATGCTGCAGCTGCAGCTTGGTGGGTTCCGGAATGTGCTCGATGCTCGCGACGTAGGCCATGCCCGCGCCGTTCACGAAGCCGCCCATCAGGCGGAACCACCAGGCCTGCTGCTGCGGTGCCAGCCCGCACTCGGCATACATCAACAGCAGCTGCTCGTAGATGTCGAATGCACGCGGAGTGTTGAAGCGGCGTGCAGCGAGCAGCGTGAAGGCGCGCGGATGGCGCACCGCGATCTGCCGGTAGCTGCGCATGCTCCGGCGGATGCGTTCGATCGGCGGGGCGCTGGCGGGATCGGGCATCTCGATCTCGCCGATCAGCAGCTCCYGCACCGCGTCGAGCAGCTCGCCCTTGGACTTGAAGTGATGGTAGAGCGCCATCGCCTCGACGCCCAGCTCCTGGCCGATGCGGCGCATCGAGCAGCCGTCCAGCCCGAGGCTGTCGATGAGTGCCAGGGCCACCGCGGCGATCCGGTCCCGA
Source organism: Rhizobacter sp. P2_H2 (assembly GCF_056403375.1). Taxonomy (NCBI): domain Bacteria; kingdom Pseudomonadati; phylum Pseudomonadota; class Betaproteobacteria; order Burkholderiales; family Sphaerotilaceae; genus Rhizobacter; species Rhizobacter sp. P2_H2. The sequence continues at coordinate 701 of NZ_JBFUFP010000613.1, read as the reverse complement.
TCGAGCGGCGTGCGAGGAAGCGGTGGGGACGCGGGCGGAACCGACGTCGGCGCTTTGCGGGGTGTGCGGACACTGGCCATGGGCCACTTTACAACGTAAGGCACCCTGCAGTACATTTCGCGGCGTCGACCTTACGGTGTAAGGTCAATCAATCCAGCCAGAAGGAAACGCTTCCCGTGAACTCGACAATGACCCCCGCCGACATGGCCACCCTGGCAGACAACATCGAAGCCCGCGCCTGGGTGGACTACTACGACGCGGCGCCCCCGGCGCTGCGCCGGACGCTGGGCATCGCCCACGACCGCGTCGCCGATGCGACGCTGCTGTTGGCACCCGGCATCGAGTCCCCCCTGTTCAACCGGGCGATCGGGCTCGGGCTGCGCTCGCCGGCGGGCGCCCACAGCACCGCGCAAGTCGCAGCGGCGTTCGCGGCGGCCGGTTCCCGCCACTGGTGGCTGCATGTCAACACGCACGCGCAGCCCCGCGACACGGCGCTGTCGCTCGAAGCGGCCGGATGGCGGCCGGGCGAACCCGCGAACTGGGTGAAGATGCTGCGGCCGGCAGGCCCGGTGGATGCAGGCGAGACGACGTTGCGTGTCGCGGCCGGCACCGACGAGGATGCCGATGCGATCGCCGACGCGATCACCCGCGGATTCGGCCTGCCGTCATTCGTCGCCACCTGGTTGCGCGCGCTGCACGAC
>NZ_JBFUFP010000612.1:0-3282 GCF_056403375.1 Rhizobacter sp. P2_H2 | reverse complement strand
CAGCAAAGTATGGGCAACGGCGTTTAATAAATCAAGTTGATTGATTAATGGAAAACCCTGTAACCTCCGCGACCCGCCGGGGGCAAGCTGGCGCGCCCTTTTGCGCGCCCTTTTCTGGAGAGTCCGATGTTCGTGGTGTGTGGCGAAGCCTTGATGGATGTGTTCTCGACCGGTTCGACACCGACGGGTGTCCGCATGGATGCGCGCATCGGCGGTTCGCCGTTCAACGTCGCGGTCGGGCTGGCGCGGCTCGATCAGCCGGTCGCATTCTTCGGCGGCGTGTCGAGCGGCTTCCTGGGCGAGCGGCTGGTGGCGGCGATGCGGGCGGAGCGCGTCGACACGCGGGCGCTGCACGTCAGCAGTGCGCCGACCACGCTCGGCCTGGTCGGGCTGGATGCGGCCGGCGTGCCCTCGTATGCGTTCTACGGCCACGGCGCGGCCGACCGCGAGGTGCCGCTCGAGGCGCTGCAGCGCGTGCCGGGCGATGCGAAGGTGATCCACGTCGGCTCGTTCAACACCGTCGTCGAGCCGGTGGCGGGCACGTTGCGGGCGCTGGTCGAGCGCGAGCACGGGCGCTGCCTGATCTCCTACGACCCGAACATCCGGCTGAACGTCGAGCCCGAGGTCGCGCGCTGGCGCGAGCAGCTGCAGTGGATGCTGCCGCGCACGCACCTGCTGAAGGTCAGCGACGAGGATCTCGCGCTGCTGTACCCGGGCGTCGAGCACGAGGTGCTGGCCCGGCAGTGGCTTGCGGCCGGCGTGACGCTGGTGGTGGTGACGCGCGGCGCGAAGGGGGCGATCGGCTGGACGGCCGGCGCGCAGGCCGAGGCGCAGCCGGTGGTGGTGGCGGTGATCGACACGGTCGGTGCCGGCGACACCTTCCAGGCGGCGCTGCTGACCTGGCTGGCCGAGCGCGACGCGCTGTCGGGGCGGGCGATCGCGGCGCTGGACGGCGCACAGCTGGCCGATGCGCTGAACTTCGCGGCGCGTGCGGCGGCCATCACCTGCTCGCGGCGCGGGGCGGACCTGCCGCGGCGCAACGAGCTGAACTGATCAGGCCGCGATCCACCTCGGCTGGCGGTGCGTCAGCGCCGGCAGCTGCATCCGCACCTGCGCGATCCGCGCCGGGTCCAGCGTCGCCATCACGACCCCTTCGCCCTCCTCGCRCATCGCGAGCACCTCGCCCCACGGGTCGGCGATCAGGCTGTGGCCGAAGGTGCGGCGGCCGTTCTCGTGCAGCCCGCCCTGCGCCGGCGCGATCACGTAGCACTGGTTCTCGACCGCGCGCGCCCGCAGCAGCAGCTCCCAGTGCGCCTTCCCGGTGGTGTGCGTGAACGCCGCCGGCACCGCCAGCAGGTCGCACGGCGGCGACATCATCGCGCGGTACAGCTCGGGGAAGCGCAGGTCGTAGCAGATGCTCAGGCCGACGCGCAGCCCGTCGGCGTCGAAGGTCACCGGCTCGCTGCCGGCCCGCAGCACGCGGCCTTCGTCGAAGTTCTCGCGGCCGTTGTCGTAGCGGAACAGGTGCATCTTGTCGTAGCGCGCCGCGAGCGTGCCGTCGGGTGCGAACACGCAGCTCGCGTTGAGCACGCGGTCGGGGCTGCCGGTGCCGGACTCGTTGAATGCGCCGATGCGCATGGGCAGCGTGCCGCCGATGATCCAGATCCCGTGGCTGCGCGCCGCCTCGGACAGCATCGCCTGGATCGGCCCGTCGCCCGGCGCCTCGGCCAGCGCGAGCTTGTCGCGGTCGCTGTGGCCCATCAGGCAGAAGTACTCCGGCAGCCCGACCAGCCGGGCGCCTGCCGCGGCGGCCTGCGCGATCAGCCGGCGGGCATGGTCCAGGTTCTCGTCGACGCGCGGCGTCGAGACCGTTTGAAGTGCGGCGATCAGCATCGGGGTTTCCCTGAAGAATGTGGCCTTCCTCACGCCGTGAGGGCCAGAGCGCAAGAGCTTACGTCGGACTCCGGGCCTGCGCCCGTCACAGGAATAGCAGCTGGGGCAGAATCCGACCGCCTTCCTTGACACGGGCAGCAACGTCTCATGGCTCTCGAGTCTTCCACCCTGGGCGCACCGGCCGCCGCTGCATCCACGCCGCCCGGCCCGGCACGCGCCGAGCACAGCCGCTTCGTGCAGCGGATCCGCCGCCGCTTTGGCGCCGAGCTGTCGCTGCTGGCGCCCGGCCTGCCGACCCGCGAGCCGATCGAGGCGCTGATCGACGCGCTGCTGGCCACCGAGCGCACGCTGCCGAGCGCGCTGCGCGTCGCCCGCCACCTGGTGCTGGAACGCCTGGCCGTGCTCGACATCGAGCAGGGCGCGGCGATGGAGGACATCACCCGCGCGATGACCGAGCTGGCCGAGACCACGCTCGACCGCGCGATCGCGCAGGCGCAGCACGAGCAGGACCAGCGCTACGGCGCGCCGCTGAACGCCGACGGCCGGCGCATCGACTTCTGGGTCGTCGGCATGGGCAAGCTGGGCGCGCGCGAGCTGAACGTCTCGTCCGACATCGACCTGGTCTACGTCTATGAAGAAGACGGCGAGACCGCCGGGCCGCAGCAGGTCACCGCGCACGAATACTTCTCGCAGCTCGCGCGCAGCCTGTACGCGCTGATCGGCGACACCACCGACGACGGCTTCGTGTTCCGGGTCGACCTCGCGCTGCGCCCGAACGGCAACTCCGGCCCGCCGGTGGTGAGCCTCGCGATGCTGGAGGAGTACTTCCTGGTGCAGGGCCGCGAGTGGGAGCGCTTCGCATGGCTGAAGAGCCGCGTCGTCGCGCCGCGCGAGAGCGTGCGCAACGGCCGCGCGCTCGCGCTGCGCTCCACCGTGACCAGCTTCGTCTACCGCCGCTACCTCGACTACGGCGTGTTCGAGGGGCTGCGCCAGCTGCACCGCAAGGTGCGCGACGAAGCGCAGCGCCGGGCCGCCGGCCGGCCGGAGCGCGCGAACGACGTGAAGCTGTCGCGCGGCGGCATCCGCGAGATCGAGTTCATCGTGCAGCTGCTGCTGGTGGTGCGCGGCGGGCAGTTCCCCGAGATCCGCACCCGCTCGACGCTGAAGGCCCTGGCCAAGCTGACCGCCGGCGGCTTGATGAAGCCGGCCAGCGCCGACCGGCTGGCCGAGGCCTACACCTTCCTGCGCCGCATCGAGCACCGCATCCAGTTTCTCGACGACCAGCAGACGCATTTGCTGCCGACCGCCGACGAGGACCTGAACTGGATCGCGCGCAGCATGGGCCTGCACTGCGGCAAGGTCTCGTGCGAGCTGCTCGAACTGCTGGGC
>NZ_JBFUFP010000611.1:0-3283 GCF_056403375.1 Rhizobacter sp. P2_H2 | reverse complement strand
CAGGTGCAGGAGGGCCGCGTCGTGCGCGTCCTGGGCAACATCAGCGACGATGTGCAGGTGCGCAGCGTCGAGCTGCTGGTGAATGGCCAGGTCGCTTCGGTAGCCGTTGCCTTCCCATTCGAGTTCACGGCCCAGGCGCCGGCCATTGCGCTGGCTGGCAAGCACCTGACGCTGCAAGTGCGCGCCGCCGACACCGGCGGCAACGTGAGCTTGTCCGAACAGCACGCCCTGGACGTGGTGCCCGACACCTTGGCGCCGCAACTGCTCTCGGCCAGCGTCGATGAAGGCGCGCGGCGCTTCTTCGTGCGCTCGATCGACTTGCTGTTCGATGAACCGCTGGACCTGCAGCGCCTCACGCCCAGCGCGGCCACGCTGGTGCGCGCGGGCGCGGACGGCAGCTTCGGCACGCCCGACGATGAACCCGTGCCGTTGGGCCAGGACACGCGCAAGCACGGCCAGCTCATTTCGCTGCTGCTCTCCGGCTTGCTGGCGCCCGGCAGCTACGAGCTGCGCGTGGACGCGGCGCAAATCGCCGACCTGGCAGGCAATGTGCTGGCCGCGCCCATCGTGCGCCACTTCACCGTGCTGCCGGCCAACACGGTGCGCGCGCTCAGCGGCAGCGCCGCAATTGCAAACGCCCCGTCGGCCAACCCGGGCCAGCAGATCGGCGTGGTCGTGCCTTTTGATCCGGCCACGGCGCGCATGTCCTTCAAGACCGTCGATGCCGGTGGCACGGTCAGCAACTTGGTTGTGAATGTGTTTCGCACCGACGCTGCGGCCCGCATCGCCTTCTTCAATGTGCCGCTGAACGCGCTCACCGGCGACGTGGAGGTGTTCAAACAAGTCGACAGCGTCATCACCCATTTCGACGACGGCACTTTCCCGCTGCAAATCGTGCCCACGGTGCGCGACGTGCAAGTGGTGTCGGTTGCGGCCGACGGCACGAGCGCACAAGTGCTGGTCAGCGGCACCGGCTTCGTTGAAGGCGCCAACACCGCGTACCGCTTTGGCGCCACCAGCGTGGTGGACACGAGCACCAGCGCCGGGCCTGACGTGCAAAGCGACGGCACGGCACGCCTGACTGTGCCGTTGAGCGCCGCTGCGTTTGGCCCGGTCAGCGTCACGACGGCCGGGGGAAGCAGCGCGCCGTTCAGCGTCAACCTGACAGGTCTGGACGCCAGCGCGTTGTCGGGCACGCCGGCCGCCCCGGCGCTGGCTTCGGCCAACGCGGGCCAGGTCATCACCCTGGTCGGCCAGGGCTTGAACACCAACACCGATGTGCTGCTGCGCTTTACCGACATCAACGGCGCGCCCAGCACCGTGCGGCTCAGCCCGGTGGCGGCCAGCCTGGACGGCAGCCGCGCGAGCCTCGTCGTGCCCGCATTTGCCAACGGCGTGGTGGCGCTGCAGATCTTTGGATCTGCGAACCAGCCGCTGCTGCAAATCGTGCCCACACTCAGCGGCGCGGACATTCAAAGCCGCACCGTGCTGCTGGGCTCGGGTTTTGTTGAAGGCAATGCCAGCTACAGCTTTGCCGGCGCCACCGTCAGCGACAGCGCGCTTGATGCCGGCAACCACATCGACGTGTTCAATGACGGCGTGGATCAAAACCGCCTGGTCAATATCGACCGCACTGCCTTGCCTGCGCACGGCCTGGGCAATGTGAGCGTGACCACCGCGGCCGGCAGCAGCGCCGCGCTTGCGTTGAACACGCTACGCGTGAACCTGCCGCCGGGTGCCGGCATCGGCGACGTGGCGGTGGACCCTGCCAGCGCCCAGCTGTGGGTCAGCGACCAAGCCAGCCCGGCGCATTTGCTGCGCCTGGACCCGGGTACCGGCCAAGTATTGCAAACCATCACGCTGACGCCGGCCTTCGGCTCGATCAACCCGTTCAACAACATCGGCCTGCAGCAGTTGGCAGCGCCGATGCTGCTGGGGAGCAGCAACGTGCCTGCGGGCAGCTTGCTGGTATTCAACGGCAACATCGGCGGGCCGGATCGCGTTGTGGCGGTCGATCCGGCCAGCGGTGCGGTCATCACGAGCCTCGCGTTGGACGCTCGCTATGGGCTCAATGGCGCGGTCTTCAACCCGGCCAATGGGCACATCTACCTGACCGAGACCGGCGGCCCGGGCAACCGCATCATCGAGCTGAGTGCGGCCAGCGGCGCGCAGCTGGCCGCCATCACCGCGCCCTTCAGCGTGCTCAACGCTGCCGGCCTGGCCATTGACCCGAGCAGCGGCCACCTGTGGCTGGGCACGGCCAACGGCGGCGCGCTGCTGGTCGAATACCGCATCGACGGCACCGGCCAGCTCAGCGAGTTGCGGCGCCTGGACGCGAGCGCACAAAACCTCAACCAGAACGAAGTCTCGGGCCTGTCCTTCGCGCCCGACGGCGCGCTGTGGGTCGCGTCCACTCAAGCCGAGCTGTACCGCATTGACATCCACGCAGCGGCAGCGCCCCCGGCGAGCTTGAGCCAGATCGTTGCCAGCGCGCGCGACGGCGTGCCGGCCAACGGCACCCAGGCCTCGGCCCACGTGGGCCAGGTGATCGAGCTGATCGGCGCCCACTTCACGGCCGCCACGCGAGTGCTGTTCAACACCCGCGGCAACGACGGCAGCACCGGCGTGGCGGTGCAGACGCCGCTGATCGTCAACGCCAGCGGCACGCGGCTGCAAGTGGTGGTGCCCGACACGGCCGCGAGCGGCGACGTCAAACTCGACAGCCAAGCCGGCGGCATCCGCCTGCAAATCGTGCCGACCCTGAGCGGCGTCGAGATCGGCCGCCCCGGCGCCGATGACTTGGTCAGGCTGCGCGGCTCGGGCTTCATGGACGGTGCTTTGACGGTGCGCATCGGCGGCATTGACTTGGTCGATGCCGACAGCGTGCTGTCGCCGCTGGACGTGACTGGCCCGCGCAATGACACCCTCGACGTGGTGGCACCGCGCACCTTGGACGGCCCGATCCGCATCACGACCGAAGGCGGCTCGGCCGAAATCGCCGGCGCCCCGATCGCGCCCCAGCCGATCGTCGGCTTCACCGCCATGACCGCCACAGCCAGCGCCGGCACCCCCGCCAACGCCAATGCGCCCTCGGCCGTGAATGGCCAGGCGATTGCGCTGCACGGCCAGGGCCTGGCCACCATCAACACCTTGGTGCAGTTCCAGGCGCGGGACGACACTGGCACGCTGGGCACCGTGTCCTTGAGCGGCATTGCCAGCGCCGATGGCAAGACCTTGACTGTGGGCGTGCCGGCGCTGGTGCGCAGCGGCCTGGTAACTATCC
>NZ_JBFUFP010000610.1:0-3285 GCF_056403375.1 Rhizobacter sp. P2_H2 | reverse complement strand
ACGCTCGACGACGTGGCACCGCTGCCGCCCGCCGCCACCAGCCGCGCCGTCCCGTCGCCGCCGAAGCCGCTCAGGCCGATCTCCGCCTGCGTCTCGCGCGGTGGATAGCACAGGCCCTTGTCGGCACACCCCTGGCTCGTCACCGTCAGCGTGAAGCTCGGCGCGGCCTGCTGCACCGGCACGACGATGCGGATCACGTCGCGGTAGGTCTCGACGTTCTTCTGGAAGGTCTCGTCGAACTTCACCTTGCCCGGCGGGATGACCGGCTCGCCGAGCGTCGCTCCGCCGGCCGCGAATTTGAACTGCTCCCGGTAGAGGTAGTAGCCCGGCGCGATCGCGAAGCTGACCTCGACGCTCTTCGCGTCCAGCGGCTTCGCATCGAAGCGAAAGGCCACCGCAGGGTCGAGGAAATCGTCGGCGGCCCGCGCCGCGCCGGGCAGCACGCACAGCGCGGCCGCCAGCATCATCAACGCAGCCGCCAGACGCGGCCAGGGGGTCACGGGATTCAATGCACGCATGGGAGGGGGAGTCGAAGGCACGCGACAGGTTCCGTGCCGCTATTTGAAGAATCGGCGGCGGGTGAGCACCAATGCCAGGTAGTAGCCGCCCAGCGCGTAGGCGGCCAGCACCAGCACCGGCAGCGCCACCTGCTGCGGCCACTGGCCGAGGATCAGCGGCCGCACCAGGTCGACCGCGGCGGTCAGCGGCAGCACATGCGCGATCACCTGCAGCCAGCCGGGCATCTGCTCGATCGGGAAGTACACGCCCGACAGGAAGGTCATCGGCGTCATCACCAGCGTGAAGTAGTAGGTGAAGAAATCGTAGCTCTGCGCCAGCGCGTTGAACACCAGCGCGATCGAGGCGAATGTCACGCCGATGAAGCACAGCACCGGCAGCGCGAGCAGCATCGTCGGCGCCCGGCTGATCCCCAGCACGAAGATCACCGCCATGATCGCCGCCACCGTGAACACCGACTTCATCGCCGCCCACAGCATCTCGGCGAACACGATGTCGTCGAGCGCGATCGGCGCGTTCATGATGCTGTCCCAGGTGCGCTGCACCTGCATGCGCGAGTAGGCCGAGTACAGCGCCTCGAAGGTCGCGGCCAGCGCACCGCTGACAGCGATGCTCCCCGACGCCAGGTACTCGATGTACGGCAGCCCCTGCACCTGGCCGATCATCGAGCCGAGCCCGTAGCCGAACGCCACCAGCGTGATCAGCGGCTCGGCGATGTTGCCCAGCACGCTCGGCACGGCGAGCTTTCGCCACACCAGCAGGTTGCGCAGCACCACCGGCCAGAAGCGTGCGGTGATGCGGGGAGCGGCATAGAACGAGATCAGCATCGTCGGCCCTTCATGCGTCGTCGCGGATCTGGCGACCGGTCAGCTTCAGGAACAGGTCCTCCAGGTTCGCCGGCCGGTGCAAGGTGCGGATGTCGTGGTGCTGCGCCAGCGCCTGCAGCAGCGGTTGCGGCCGGCGCAGGTAGAAGAACACCGTCTCGCCGCTGGTCTCGACGCGCTCGGCCAGGCCCGCATGCTGTGCCGCCATCGCGAGCGCACCATCGCCGAACACCTCGACGACGTCGCTCTCGAGGTGTTCGTTGATCAGGCCGCGCGGCGTGCCCTCGGCGATCTTGCGGCCGTGGTCCAGCACCAGCAGGCGATCGCACAGGCGCTCGGCCTCGTCCATGAAGTGGGTCGTCAGCAGGATCGACTTGCCCTGCTGCAGCAGGTTCTGCAGCCGCTCCCACATCAGGTGCCGCGCCTGCGGATCGAGGCCGGTGGTCGGCTCGTCGAGCAGCAGCAGGTCGGGGTCGTTGATCAGCGCACGGCCGAGGCTCAGGCGCCGCTTCATCCCGCCGGACAGCTCGCCGGGCTTCGCATCGGCCTTCGATTGCAGCGAGGCGAACTCCAGCAGCTTCGGGATGCGCGCCTCGATCGTCGCCTTCGGCAGGCCGAAGTAGCGGCCATAGACGCGCAGGTTCTCGGCGCACGTGAAATCGGGATCGAGGCTGTCGAACTGCGTGACGACGCCGATCCGCTTCTTGGCCTCGCGCACCTGCTGCGGAATCGGCAGCCCGAACGCGTGCACCTCGCCGGCGTCCGGCCCGACCAGGCCCAGGCACATGCGGATCGTGGTGGTCTTGCCGGCGCCGTTCGGGCCGATCACGCCGAGGCATTCGCCCGCCTGGATCTCCAGCGAGAGATCGTCGACGACGGTGTTGGTGCCGAATTTCTTGTGCAGGTGGGAGATGCGGAAGATCGGCTCGGCCATGCCGCGCAGTGTGCCATCGCCCATGAAAAAGGGCCGGTGATCGGAATCACCGGCCCTTCGATCCAGTGCGCCTTTTCAGGCGCTGCCGCTCAGGCGTTGTCGGTTGCCGCTTCGTCGGCCACTTCCGGGCGGTCGACCAGCTCGACGAAGGCCATCGGTGCGTTGTCGCCGACGCGGAAGCCCATCTTCAGRATGCGGGTGTAGCCGCCSGGRCGYGCCTTGTAGCGYGGGCCCAGTTCGTTGAAGAGCTTCGTGACGATATCGCGGTCGCGCGTGCGGTCGAAGGCGAGGCGGCGGTTCGCCAGCGTCGGCTCCTTGGCCAGCGTGATCAGCGGCTCGACGACACGGCGCAGTTCCTTGGCCTTCGGGACCGTGGTCTTGATCGCTTCGTGCTGCAGCAGCGAGTTGCACATGTTGCGCAGCATCGCGGCGCGGTGCTCCGACGTGCGGTTGAGTTTGCGAAGTCCGTTACGGTGACGCATGGTGCTTTCCTTTCTTGACTAACTTATGAGCCCCCAGCCGTACGAGGTACTGAGGGGTTGCACGATCGAACGCGCCAGGCGCGTTCGTCATCCGATGACGGCCTTCAGGCCGTCTTTCCTGTCGGCGAAGCGTTACCGCTTGTCCAGGCCCTGCGGGGGCCAGTTCTCCAGGCGTGCGCCCAGCGTGAGACCACGCGAGGCGAGCACTTCCTTGATTTCGTTCAGCGACTTGCGACCCAGGTTCGGGGTCTTCAGCAGCTCGGTCTCGGTGCGCTGGATCAGGTCGCCGATGTAGTAGATGTTCTCGGCCTTCAGGCAGTTGGCCGAACGCACCGTCAGCTCGAGCTCGTCGACCGGGCGCAGCAGGATCGGGTCGAACTGCGTGCTGCGCTGGGCCGGCTGGTCGAACGCGGCGATCTCGCTGCCTTCCAGCTGCGCGAACACGGCCAGCTGTTCCACCAGGATCTTCGCCGACGCGCGGATCGCCTCTTCCGGCGTGATCGCGCCGTTCGTGACGATCTCCATCACC
>NZ_JBFUFP010000609.1:0-3293 GCF_056403375.1 Rhizobacter sp. P2_H2 | reverse complement strand
CGGCAGCATCGCCGGCGTCCGCATCGTCTCCATTCCCGCCGGCAGCACCATCCTGCTGGCCGATGGCGTGACCGTCGTCACCGCCGGCCAGTTGCTGACGCCCGCCCAGGCCGGCTCGCTGCTGTTCAAGCCGGCCGCCGATTTCAACGGCAACTCCGCGCTCAGCTACGAGGTGATCGACAACAACGGCGCCACGTCGGCGCCGGCCTCGGTGCAGATCAGCATCACGCCGGTGAATGACGTGCCGGTCGCGAACGCCGACACCGTCAATGCGGTGGAAGACACACCGGTCACGTTCGACCCGCGCGCCAACGATGCCGATGTCGATGGTCCCGCGCTGAGCATCGTCTCGGTCGGTGGCCAGCCGATCGCCGTCGGCACGCCGGTGGTGCTGCCGCAAGGCACGGTCACGCTGAACGCCGACGGCACGCTCAGCTTCACGCCGGCGCACGACTTCAACGGCTCGCTGAACGTTCCCTACACCGTCAGCGACGGCAGCCTGCAGTCGTCGTCGAGCGTGACGATCAACGTCGCACCGGTCAACGATGCACCGGTCGCCGTCGCCGACGGCGCGTCGAGCGCCGTCAACCTGCCGGTCACGATCCCGGTGCTCGCGAATGACATCGATGTCGACGGCGACACGCTGAGCGTCAGCAACCCGGTGCTGAGCAACCCGGCGCTCGGCAGCGTCAGCATCAACGGCAACGGCGAACTGGTGTTCACGCCCGCCACCAACGTGAGCGGCCCCGTCACCATCACCTACACGGTCTCTGATCCGTCGGGCGCAAGCTCGACCGGCACCGTCACCGTCAACGTCGGCGCGAACACCGCGCCGAGCGGCGCGGACGCCTCGCACGCGCAGAACGAAGACAGCGCGTACAGCCTGCAGGCGAGCGACTTCGGCTTCAGCGACCCGGACGCCGGCCAGTCCTTCGCCGGCGTGCGCATCGATGCGCTGCCGGCCGCCGGCACGCTGCTGCTCAACGGCACGCCGGTCACGGCGGGCACCGTCGTCTCGGCCGCCGACATCGCCGCCGGGCACCTGGTGTTCACGCCGGCCGCCGACGGCAACGGCAGCGGCTATGCCAGCATCAGCTTCAGCGTGCAGGACAGCGCAGGCGCCTTCGACGCCACGCCGAACACCTTCACGTTCAACGTCACGCCGGTCAACGACGCGCCGGTCGCGCATCCCGACCTGGTCTCGGCCACCGAAGACACGCCGGTCAACTTCGACCCGCGCGCCAACGACACCGATGTCGACGGCCCTGTGCTGAGCGTCACCCAGGTGGCCGGCCAGCCGATCGCGGTCGGCAGCCCGGTGACCTTGCCCGAGGGCACGGTCTCGCTCAATCCGGACGGCACGCTGACCTTCACGCCCGCGGCGGACTTCAACGGCCCGGTCAACATCCCGTACACCGTGAGCGACGGCACGACGCCGACCGCTTCGGCGGTCACGATCAACGTCGCGGCGACGCCGGATGCGCCGGTGATCACCGGCCCGCTCACCGGCAGCGTCACCGAAGACCAGGTGCCGGGCAGCACCGGCAAGCTGACGGTCGTCGACCCGGACGGCCCGGCCGAATCCGTCTTCGTCGCGCAGAGCGGCAGCGCCGGGGCCCATGGCAGCTTCACGCTCGCGAGCGACGGCACCTGGAGCTACGCGCTGAACAACGCGGCGCCGAACGTGCAGTCGCTGGCGGCGGGCACCAGCGTGACCGACAGCTTCACCGTGACCACCGCCGACGGCACGACGCGCAGCGTGGTGATCACCGTCAACGGCACGAACGACGCGCCGGTGGCGGTCAACGACACCGGCAGCGCGACCGAAGACGCGCCGCTGCTCGGCAGCGTGCTCGCCAACGACAGCGATGTCGACGCGGGCAGCAGCCTCGCGGTGACGCAGTTCAGCATCGGCGGCAGCACCTATGCCGCGGGCCAGACGGCGACCCTCGCCAACGTCGGCACGCTGCTGATCGCAGCCGACGGCAGCTACACCTTCACGCCGGCGCCGAACTACAACGGCGCGGTGCCGACCGTCACCTACACCGTGAGCGACGGCAGCGCGAGCTCGACGGCCTCGCTCGACATCACCGTGACCGCGGTGAACGATGCGCCGGTGGGCGTGAACGACGGCAAGGCCTTCGACGAAGACAGCACCGCCAGCGGCAATGTGCTGGCCAACGACACCGACGCCGACCACGATACGCTGTCGGTGACGCAGTTCAGCTTCAACGGCAACACCTATGCGGCCGGGCTGACGGCCGTCGATCCGGCCACGGGCTCGCTGCGCCTCAATGCCGACGGCAGCTACACCTTCACGCCGAACCCCGACTGGCACGGCGCCGTGCCGGTCGTCACCTACACGCTGAGCGACGGCACGGCCACCTCGACGGCGCAGCTGGCGCTGACGATCACCTCGGTGAACGACGCACCGGTGGCGGCYGACGACATCGCCTCGACCGCCATCAACGCCTCGGTGACGATCGACGTGCTGGCCAACGACCACGATGTCGACGGCGACACGCTGACCGTCAGCAACCCGGTGCTGGCCAACCCGGCCCAGGGCTCGGTGTCGGTCGACGCGAGCGGCCACGTGGTCTTCACGCCGGCCACCAATTTCAGCGGCGCGGTGCAGATCCAGTACACGGTGACCGACCCGAGCGGCGCGAGCGCCACCGCGAACGTCACGGTGAACGTCGGCACCAACACGCCGCCGACCGGCGCGGACGTGACACGCACGCTGGCCGAAGACAGCAGCTACACGGTGCAGCCGGGCGATTTCGGCTTTGCCGATGCGGATGCGGGGCAGACGCTCACGAACGTGCGCATCGACACGCCGCCGGCGGCCGGCACGCTGCTGCTGAACGGCGCGGCGGTCGTCGCCGGACAGATCATCTCGGTGGCCGAGATCAACGCCGGCCACCTGGTGTACGTGCCGGCGGCCAATGGCARCGGCGCGCCGTATGCGTCGTTCAGCTTCAGCGTGCAGGACAGCGCGGGTGCCTTCGATGCGGCACCGAACACRCTGAGCCTGAACGTGACGCCGGTGGCCGATGCAGCCGTGATCACCCCGGGCTCGGGCTCGGTCACGGAAGACACGGCGGTCGATGCGGGCGGACAGCTCAGGACGGGCGGCACGCTGGCGATCGTCGATCCGGATGCGGGCGAGGCGGTGTTCCAGCCGCAGGCTGCCACGGCGGGGACGTACGGCACGTTCACGCTCGCCGCCGATGGCACGTGGACCTATGCAGCTGCAAACAGCAACGCCACGGTCCAGGCGTTGCGTGCTGATC
>NZ_JBFUFP010000608.1:0-3304 GCF_056403375.1 Rhizobacter sp. P2_H2 | reverse complement strand
AGCCCGACGGGCCCACCACCGCCACCGTCTTGCCGGCCGGGATCTCGAAGCTCACGTCGTGCAGGATCTGCCGGTCCGGCTCGTACGAGAAATCGACGTGGTCGAAGCGCAGCTGCCCATGCGTCACCTGCAGCGGCAGCGCGCCCGGCGTGTCGGCGATCTCGCGCTCGCGCTCGAGCAGCGCGAACATCTTGTCGAGGTCGGTCAGGCTCTGCTTGATCTCGCGGTAGATCACGCCGAGGACGTTCAGCGGGATGTAGAGCTGGATCATGAAGGCGTTGATCATCACCAGGTCGCCGAGYGTCATGTGGCCGGCCACCACGCCCTGCGTCGCGCGCCACAGCATCGCGACCAGGCCGGCCGCGATGATCAGCTGCTGGCCGGTGTTCAGCATCGACAGCGTGGCCTGCGACTTCAGCGCGACGCGGCGCAGCCGCTCCAGGCTCTCGTCGTAGCGGCGGGCCTCGAAATCCTCGTTGTTGAAGTACTTGACGGTCTCGTAGTTCAGCAGCGAGTCGATCGCGCGCGAATGCGCGGTGGAATCGAGCTCGTTCATCTGCTTGCGGAACTGCGTGCGCCAGTTCGTGAAGACGACCGTGAAGCTGATGTACACCACCAGCGCCGCCAGCGTGATCCACGCGAACCAGGCGTCGAACTTGACCGCCAGCAGCGTCAGCACGAGCACCATCTCGACCAGCGTGGGCACGATGCTGTAGAGCGAGTACGAGATCAGCGAATGCACCGCGCGCGTGCCGCGCTCGATGTCGCGCGTCATGCCGCCGGTCTGGCGCTCGAGGTGGAAGCGCAGGCTCAGCGCATGCAGGTGGCGGAACACGTTGAGCGAGATGCTGCGCGCCGTGCCCTCGGTGGCCTTCGCGAAGATCAGCTCGCGCAGCTCGGTGAACAGCGAGGTCGACAGCCGCAGCAGCCCGTAGGCCGCCAGCAGCCCGATCGGCACGACCAGCACCGCCTGGATGTCGCCCGGCTTGATCGACAGGCTGTCGACCAGCTGCTTCAGCAGCAGCGGCACGCCGACGTTGGCCAGCTTGGCCGCCACCATGAAGCCGAGCGCGATCGACACGCGCCAGCGGTAGCGCCACAGGTAGGGCAGCAGCTTGCGCAAGGTGGCCGCATCGGAGCGCGCTGCGGCAGGCGTCACGGCATCGGGGGGTGGCAAGGGGGTCGAGAGGGATCGCATCGTGGAAGAATCGAGGGGTTGAACCCAGGTGAAGGCGCCGAGTATGAATACAAGCCAGCCGCAGCACGACCCCGCGTTGGCGGTCACGTTGCCGAAAGACCTCGATCTGGTGCTGCGCGTGATGCCGATGCCGGCCGACTCGAACAGCAACGGCGACATCTTCGGCGGCTGGATCATGGCCCAGGTCGACCTCGCCGGCTCGGTGCTGCCGGCGCGCATCGCGAAGGGCCGCGTCGTGACGGTCGCCGTCAACGAGTTCGTGTTCAAGCAGGCGGTGTCGATCGGCGACCTGCTGAGCTTCTACGCCCGGGTCGAGCGGATCGGGCGCACGTCGATCACGGTGCACGTCGAGGTGTACGCCGAGCGCAACCCGGCCGACCTGAAGGTGGTGAAGGTCACCGAGGCGAACCTGACCTATGTCGCGATCGACCGCGACGGGCAGCCGCGGGTCATTCCACGGGACTGAGCCGGTGCGCCTGATCGACGCGGAGCAGACGGCCGCGCTGCTGCCGTGGCGGCCGCTGGCCGATGCGGTCATGCGCGCAGCCGTCGAGCGCGCTGAAGGCCGGCTGCAGGCGCCGCTGCGCAGCAGCTTCGCGCTGTCGGGCGACGACAGGCTGCTGCTGATGCCGGCCAGCGACGCGCACTACGCCAGCGTCAAGCTGGTGACGGTGAACCACGGCAACCCGGCGCTCGGGCGCGAGCGCGTGCAGGGCGAGGTGCTGCTGATGGACCGCGCGACCGGCGAGCGGCTGGCGATGTTCGACGGTGTCACGCTGACCGCACGGCGCACCGCGGCGGTGTCGCTGGCGGCGGCATTGGGGTTGCAGGTGCCGGCGGGCGAGCGCCTGCTGATCGTCGGTGCCGGCGCGCAGGCGCTGGCACATGCACAGGCCTTCGCGGCGGTGCTGGCGCCGGCGTGGATCGGCATCGCGGCGCGTTCGCGCGCAGCGGCCGACGGCCTGGTGGCGACGCTGGCGGCGCACGGTGTCAAGGCGCATCCGATCGACGACATCGGCGCCGAGATCGGCCGCTGCAGCTTGATCGTCACCGCGACGACGAGCCGCTCGCCGGTGRTTCCCGATGCGCTGCGCCCGGGCGTGCGCGTGTTCGCGGTCGGCGCGTTCACGCCGGCGATGTGCGAGCTGCCGGCTGCGCTGGTGCGGCGGGCCGCGCTGATCGTCGACGACCTGGACGGCGCGAAGGAAGAGGCTGGCGACCTGATCYAGGCCGGCGTCGACTGGTCGACGGTGCGCGGGCTGGCTCAGGCCGCCGAGCTCACCGGCGCGGGCGAGCGGCCGGTCGTGTTCAAGAGCGTCGGCAGCGCGGCGTGGGACCTCGCCGCGGCGCGGATGGCCTGGGATCGGCTGAGCGCCTGCTGATCAGTCCACGAAGAAGTCCGGCACGAACTCGGTCGTCCCCGGCGTCACGCTGTACTGCTCGAGGTCGGTCACCCCATGCCGCGCCAGCAACTCGTCGTCGATGAAGAAATTCCCCGTCGTCTGCCGCGCGTCGCTGGTCAGCACCAGGTACGCCGCATCGGCCAGGATCTGCGGCGTGCGGCAGCGCGCGATGTCGACGCCCGGGATCATCTGCAGCGCGGCCGTCGCGATCGYGGTGCGCGGCCACAGGCTGTTGACGCCGATGCCCAGCGGCCGGAATTCGCCCGCATGCCCCAGCGTGCATTCGCTCATGCCGTACTTGGCCATCGTGTAGGCGACGTGCGGGCTGAACCAGCGCTCGCGCATCGACAGCGGCGGCGACATGTTCAGCACGTGCGGATTGCGACCGGCCTGCGCGGCCTTCGCCAGGTGCGGCAGGCAGGCCTGCGTGACCAGGTAGGTGCCGCGCACGTTGACACCGAACATCAGGTCGAAGCGCTTCATCGGCGTCGCGGTCGTCGGCGTCAGGCTGATCGCGCTCGCGTTGTTGACGAGGATGTCGATGCCGCCGAAGCGCGCCACCGCCTGCTCGACGGCCGCCAGCACGCTCGCCTCGTCGCGGATGTCGGTCTGCACCGGCAGCGCCTGCCCGCCGGCGGCCTCGATCTCGGCCGCCGCCGAATGGATCGTGCCCGGCAGCTTCGGGTTGCTCTCGGTCGTCTTG
>NZ_JBFUFP010000607.1:0-3306 GCF_056403375.1 Rhizobacter sp. P2_H2 | reverse complement strand
GCCGTGCACCTCGACGATCTCGCGCCACTGCGGAAAGTTCGACGCGATCACCGGCAGCTGCGCCGACATGTACTCGAACATCTTGATCGGCAGCGAATCCAGGTAGCTCGGCATCGGCTGCAGCGTGACCAGCCCGGCGAACGAACGCGCCATCACGTCGCGCACCTGCGCCCGGCCGACCTGGCCGCGGTAGTCCACCTGCGCCCAACCGGGCAGCGCGCGCAGCTCGGCCTCGAGCGCCGCATCCTCGAAGCGGCCGCACAGCAGCAGCGTCACGCCCGGCACCTGCGGCAAGGCCAGCACCATCTCGCGCGCACCGCGCGTGCGCGTGATGCCGCCGACGTAGCAGACGATGTTTCCGCGCGGCTGCGGTGCAGCCGCCACCGCGAGCTCGTCGAGGAACGGGAAGTTGCTGACGTTGGCCGCGCGCCGCGCCAGCAGCGCGAAGCGCGCGGTGATGTGCGGCGTGGCGCCGACCACGCCCGACAGCTGCCGTACCCGCCAGTTCTCGTAGCGCTCGAAGGCCCACGACAAGGGCGCACGCAGCGCCGCGGGAATCCATTGCTTGGTCAGGATCTGGCGCGGCACGTCTTCGTGCGCGTCGTAGACCGCGACGATGCCGCGGCGTGCCAGCGCGGCGCCGACCGGCAGCAGCTCCGGGTCGTGGAAGTGCACCAGCGCCGGCTGCAGGGCGAGCACGCGTTGCAACGCGAGCTTCGGCTGGCGGCGCATGCGCGCGAGGCGGCCGGCCGGCGGCGTGCCGATGTCGACGATGCGCACGCCGTCGACCTGTGCATCGCCGAGTCCGTCGCCGACGACCTGGATCACCTCGTAGCCGGCACGCGCGAGCGAGCGGCATTCCTTGTGGAAGATGCGGATGTCGTCGCGCGGGTGCACGGTGGTCAGGTGAACGATGCGCGGCATCATGGAGCTCGGCCTTCCAGGCGCGCATGCAGCGCGATGAATTGACGGATGTTGCCTTCGAACATCGCCTTGTCGCGGATCAGCTGGCGGTTGAACGGCTGCCCGCCGCGCGCCCAGCTGCCGGTGTCCCAGGTGTCGATCGCGCGCAGCAGCACGTCATCGAGGCGCGCGAGATCGACCACCAGCAAACCGTTGTGGCCGTCGGTCACCCATTCGCGGTTGGCCGGCAGGTCGCTCAGCACCGGCAGGCAGCCGGCGGCCAGCGACTCCAGCAGGCTCACCGAGGTGCCATCGGATTCCGGCACGCTGACGAAGACGGCTGCACGGCGGTAGCTGCGCGCGAGCGACTGCGCATCGAGCATGCCGGTGAATTCGACGCGCGCCGCGATGCCCAGCGTGTCGGCCATGCGGCGCAATTCGTCGGTCTGCGGGCCGGCGGCCGCGACCTCCAGCTGCCAGCCGGCACAACGCTGCGGCAGCCGCGCAAAGGCCTGCAGGATCGCGTCGATGCGGTACAGCGGCTTGTGCAGCCGGCACGACAGGAGGCGCCGCTCGGCCTGCACGCCCGGCAGCGCCGGCGGCTCGTCGATGCCGAGCGGGATCCATTCGCGCAGCGTCGCCGCGGCCTCGGGCGYCAGCGCAGCTGCGGCCGCGAGCAGCACCTGCGCATCGGCCGTCCAGGCCTGCGCACCGCGCAGCGCGCTGCGCACCAGCCAGCGGTGGAAGGCGCTGCGCGACGGCAGCGTCAGCACGTCGGAGCCCCACAGCGTCAGCACCAGCGGCACGCCGGTGCCGCGTGCCGCACGGGCGGCGTGCCAACCGACGCTGTTGGCCTGGTGCGCGTGCAACACGCGCGGCGCCCAGCGCTTGATCAGCCGGCGCAGGCGGTACGGCGCGTCCAGCCGCTTGATCGACAGGTCGATCTGTTCACGCGCCAGCAGCAGCGGATGCGGGTCGATCTTCAACTCGCCGTGCGTCGCGAGCACCACCGGCTGGCCGGCGGCGAGCAGCCCGCGCGCCATCCGCGCGACGTGGATCGATGCGCTGCCGACCAGCAGCACCGGCGCCGTCATGCACCGCTCCGCACGAAGACGAACAGCTGCGTCGGCGACGCCGGCTGCGCGAGGAACTCGGTGTCGGCATCGGCCGCGGCATTCGCGATGCGCGTCAGCATCGCCTGCGCACCGGGCAGCTTCCACCCCGCCAGCCGCGACAGCAGGCGCACCACGAAACGCTTGCGGTACGCGGCGAAGGCCGGGGTCGGGCACTCGGTCGGGTGGTAGAAGCCGCGGCGCGACTGCAGCGTCAGCCCGGCCCGCGCGAACGCGTCGACCAGCGCCGCGCGCGTGCGGCGCTTCAGGTAGCCGCCATCGCGCGTCTCGTCGGCCAGCGTCTCCAGCACGATCATCCGGCCGTCCGGCTGCAGCGCGTCGGCACAGCGCTCCAACAGGGCCTGCAGTTCGCCGTCGTCGACCACGTGCTGCAGCACCGTGATGCTGAGGATCAGGTCGTAGCGCTGCGACCACACCGCCTGCGCGATCGGCTCGTAGCGGATGGCGGTCGACGGATGCTGCCGCGCCGCGCGCAGCAGTGCGTCGCGCGACAGGTCGTGCCCGACGACGCGTTGCGCGCGGGTGGCGAGCAGCGCGCAGAAATCGCCGACACCGCAGCCGTAGTCGAGCGCAGCGGCCATCGGCTTCAGCAGCCAGCTCACGGCCTTCAGCCGCAGCCGCTGGTCGTAGGCGTAGGTGGCGGCATCGGACCAGCCGGTGTGCCCGTAGCGCCGCACGCGCTGGCTCCAGAAGGCTGCACTGCTCATGGGGTTTGCCTCATCGCCGCGAGCCGGTGCAGCCACACGCCGTACGCCAGCAGCACCACCGATGACGCGCCGGACTGCAGCGCGAGCGCTGTCGTGATGTCCCACTTCCATGCCCAGGCCAGCACGTAGGGCAGCAGCATCGACACCTGGTAGGCCACGCCGAACGCGAGCGCCCGCCCCTGCTGCCCGACCACCAGCGGCAGCTGCGACAGCGGCGAGGTCAGGAAGCTCAGCACCATCCACGGCGTCAGCAGCCGGGCCTGCGCGCCGGCCTCGCGCCATTCGGCGCCGAAGGCCCACGCGAACAGGTCGGGCGCGAACAGCATCAGCGCGATGAACGGCAGCGCGAACAGCGCGAGCTTCGACGTCGTGCGGCGCGCCAGGCCCGCCAGGTCGCCGCCCTCGTTCCACAACTGCGCCGCGCGCTGCTGGAAGACCTGCCCGACCGAGGCACCGAGCATCGCCAGCGGCGTGCGCGCGATGCGCAGCGCGAAGGCATACCAGCCGAGCACCTGGCTGCCGAACGCCGCGCCCATCACCGCGAGCAACGCGCTCGCCTGCAC
>NZ_JBFUFP010000606.1:0-3307 GCF_056403375.1 Rhizobacter sp. P2_H2 | reverse complement strand
GTTCGACGGTGGCGCCGAACACCACGCGCCCTTCGGCATTCAGCGCCTTCGGGTCGATGATCTGCGCGGCGGCGAGCTTGCCTTCGATCTCGAGGATGCGGCCCTCGATGAAGCCCTGCTTGTCCTTCGCGGCCTCGTACTCGGCGTTCTCCGACAGGTCGCCCTGCGCACGCGCCTCGGCGATCGCCTGGATGACCGAATGGCGTTCCACCGTCTTCAGCCGATGCAGTTCTTCCTTGAGTTTTTCGGCACCGCGCACGGTGATGGGGATGGTCGTCATGGTGGAACCCTGGAGGCAAAAATGAAGCCGCCGCCCTCTCCCTTGCGGGAGGCCCGGCGGCGGCCGATGTGTTGCAGAAAGTTTAGTTCAGTTCGCGGTGCAGCTCTTGCAGGGAAAGCACGACCAGATCGTCCTGGTGCTTCATGCCTTCGACTGCGGCTTCGCAGCCGGCCATGCTGGTGTAGTAGGTCACCCGGTTGGCCAGCGCCGCCTGGCGGATATGGCGCGAATCGGCGATCGCCGTGCGCGTCTCGTCCACCGTCGTGAACACCAGCTGGATCTCGCCGGCCTTCACCATGTCGACGATGTGGGGGCGGCCGTCCTTGACCTTGTTGACCGCCTTCACCGGCACGCCGCCTTCGGCGATCGCCGCGGCCGTGCCCTTGGTCGCGACGACCTGGAAGCCGAGCTGGTGCAGGTCGCGCGCCACCACCACCGCACGCGCCTTGTCGCCGTTCTTCACGGTGATGCAGACGGTGCCGCGGTCGGGCAGCCGCGAACCGGCACCGAGCTGGCTCTTCAGCATCGCCTCGCCGAAGGTCCGGCCCGCGCCCATCACCTCGCCGGTGGAGCGCATCTCCGGGCCGAGGATCGGATCGACGCCGGGGAACTTGTTGAACGGGAACACCGCTTCCTTGACCGAGAAGTACGGCGGGATCACCTCGCGCGGCAGCTTGCCGTGGCGGTCCTTCTGGCTCGACAGCTTCTGGCCGACCATGCAGCGCGCCGCGATCTTCGCGAGCGGCTGGCCGGTGGCCTTCGAGACGAACGGCACCGTGCGCGACGCACGCGGGTTGACCTCGAGCACGTAGACGACCGCATCGGCGCCCTCGCCCTGGATCGCGAACTGCGTGTTCATCAGGCCCTTGACCTTCAGGGCCTTGGCCATCAGCACCGTCTGGCGGCGCAGTTCGTCCTGCAGGCTCTTCGGCAGCGAATACGGCGGCAGCGAGCAGGCCGAATCGCCGGAGTGGATGCCCGCCTGCTCGACGTGCTCCATGATGCCGCCGATCATCACCTCGTCGCCGTCGCTGATGCAGTCGACGTCGACCTCGATCGCGTCATCGAGGAAGCGGTCGAGCAGCACCGGCGACTTCTCCGACACCTTCACCGCTTCGCGCATGTAGCGCTCGAGGTCCTTCTCGCCGTGCACGATCTCCATCGCGCGGCCGCCCAGCACGTAGCTCGGGCGCACCACCAGCGGGTAGCCGATCTCGGCGGCCAGCGTCTTCGCGGCCTCCTCGGTGCGCGCGGTGCGGTTCGGCGGCTGCTTCAGGCCGAGCTCGTGCAGCAGCTTCTGGAAGCGCTCGCGGTCTTCGGCGATGTCGATGCTGTCGGGCGAGGTGCCGACGATCGGCACGCCGGCGCGCTCGAGATCGAGCGCCAGCTTCAGCGGCGTCTGGCCGCCGTACTGCACGATCACGCCGACCGGCTTTTCCTTCGCGACGATCTCCAGCACGTCTTCCAGCGTCACCGGCTCGAAGTACAGGCGATCGGACGTGTCGTAGTCGGTCGACACGGTCTCGGGGTTGCAGTTGACCATGATGGTCTCGTAGCCGTCCTCGCGCATCGCGAGCGCGGCATGCACGCAGCAGTAGTCGAACTCGATGCCCTGGCCGATGCGGTTCGGGCCACCGCCCAGCACCATGATCTTCTTGCGATCGGTCGGCTCGGCCTCGCATTCCTCGTCGTAGGTCGAGTACATGTACGCGGTCTGCGTCGAGAACTCGGCGGCGCAGGTGTCCACGCGCTTGTAGACCGGGCGCACGTTCTGCGCCCAGCGGGCCTCGCGGACCTCGTGCTGGTGCGTGCCCAGCAGCTTGGCCAGGCGCCGGTCGGAGAAGCCCTTCTGCTTCAGGAAGCGAAGTTCTTCGGTCGACAGGCTCGCGACCGTGCGGCCGGCGAGCGCCTGCTCGAGCTTGATGAGCTGCTGGATCTGCGCGAGGAACCACGGGTCGATCGCGGTCTCCTCGAAGACCTCCTGCAGGCTCATGCCGATGCGGAACGCGTCGCCGACATACAGGATGCGCTCGGGGCCGGCCTCGCCGATCTCGGCAATGATCTCGTCGCGGTCCGTGCTGCGTTCCGTCAGCCCGTCGATGCCGGTCTCGAGACCGCGCAGCGCCTTCTGGAAGCTCTCCTGGAAGGTGCGGCCCATCGCCATCACCTCGCCGACCGACTTCATCTGCGTCGTCAGGCGCGAATCGGCGGCCGGGAACTTCTCGAACGCGAAGCGCGGGATCTTCGTGACGACGTAGTCGATGCTCGGCTCGAACGACGCCGGGGTCGCGCCGCCGGTGATGTCGTTGCGCAGTTCATCGAGCGTGTAGCCCACCGCCAGCTTGGCGGCAACCTTCGCGATCGGGAAGCCGGTGGCCTTCGAGGCCAGCGCCGACGAGCGGCTCACGCGCGGGTTCATCTCGATCACGACCATGCGGCCATTGACCGGGTTGATCGAGAACTGCACGTTCGAGCCGCCGGTGTCGACGCCGATCTCGCGCAGGATCGCGACGCTCGCGTTGCGCAGCAGCTGGTATTCCTTGTCGGTCAGCGTCTGCGCCGGCGCCACCGTGATCGAGTCGCCGGTGTGRATGCCCATCGGGTCGAGGTTCTCGATCGAGCAGACGATGATGCAGTTGTCGGCGCKGTCGCGCACGACTTCCATCTCGTACTCTTTCCAGCCGAKCAGGSTTTCCTCGATCAGCAGYTCCTTGGTCGGCGACAGGTCSAGGCCGCGCTTGCAGATYTCCTCGAAYTCYTCSSGGTTGTAGGCGATGCCGCCGCCGGWGCCGCCSAGCGTGAASSWCGGGCGGATCACCATCGGGWAGCCCGTGCCGCCGATCTCGGCGGTGATGCGCTTCTGCACGGAGAGCGCTTCTTCCATCGAGTGGGCGATGCCAGAGCGCGCCGAATGCAGGCCGATGCCGGTCATCGCGTCCTTGAACTTCAGGCGGTCCTCGGCCTTCTCGATCGCCTTCTCGTTCGCGCCGATCATCTCGACGCCGTACTTCGCGAGCACGCCGTGCT
>NZ_JBFUFP010000605.1:0-3309 GCF_056403375.1 Rhizobacter sp. P2_H2 | reverse complement strand
ATGTTGCGCAGCCCGAACGCGACGCTGACCAGGTCGAAGCGATCGCTCGCGAACGGCAGCGCCTCGGCATCGCAGATCGCCGTCGGCAGCACCAGGCCCTGGTCGAGCATGCGGTCGCGGCCGTGGTGCAGCATCGCCTCGTTGATGTCGGTGTGCACGACGGTGCCGCGCTCGCCGACCTTCTTCGCGAACGCGCCGGCCAGGTCGCCGGTGCCGCCGGCGATGTCGAGCACCGAATCGCCCTCGCGCAGGTTCGCGACGGCCACCGTGTAGGCCTTCCAGGCCCGGTGCATGCCCATCGACAGCACGTCGTTCATCAGGTCGTACTTCGACGCGACCGAATCGAACACGCCGCGCACGCGCTCGGCCTTGCGGGTCTCGTCGACGGTCTCGAAGCCGAAATGGGTGTTGCTCATGGGTCAGTCCGTCGCAGTCAATGGTGGTGGCCGCAGGCGGATGCGGCCTTGTCGGGCATCGGCGTGTCGCGCGTGGCGCCGGCGGCCTGCAGCCGCGCCTCGTACTGCCGCCAGAGATCAGCCTCCTGCGAGCCCAGGAAATACAGGTAGTCCCACGAGAAGATGCCGGTCTGGTGGCCGTCGGAGAAGGTCGGCTGCACCGCGTAGTTGCCGACCGGCTCGAGCGCGGTGAGCGTGACCTCGCGCTTGCCGGTCTGCAGCGTTTCCTGGCCCGGGCCGTGGCCCTTGACCTCGGCCGACGGCGAGTAGACCCGCATCAGCTCGAACGGGATGCGGAAGCTGCGGCCATCGGCGAACGCCACCTCGAGCACGCGCGACTGCTCGTGCACCGTGATCGCGGTGGGTTGCGGGGTCTGGGCAGTGAGGCCGGCCATGGGGAATCCGAGTGTGGGAGGGTTCAGGTCGCGCGCGACAGGGCCGCGGCGACGCGCTCGTCGAGGCTTGTCAGTGGGCCGGCCAGGCGGTCGGCCGCGGGCGGCTGCACCTCGCGCTGGCGCGTGCCCCAAATGGGCTGCGGAAAGTGGCTGTCCCAGTCGAAGCGCGCGATCACGTGCCAGTGCAGGTGCGGCACCATGTTGCCGAGCGCGGCGAGGTTGATCTTGGTCGGTGCGAGCGCCTCGCGCAGCACGCGCTCGACAGTGGCCACCAGCGTCATCGCACGGGCCCGGGCGGCGGCGTCGAGGTCGGAGAACTCGGCCACGTGCTGGCGCGAGACGACGCGGTAGAAGCCGGGGAAGTTCGCATCGGCGATGCGGATCACGCGCCAGCCGTCGTCCTGCCAGACCAGCGCGCCGCCGCTCTCGCGGCACAGCTCGCAGCCGGGAGCGGGATGGGCGGGGCGGAGGAAGTCTGCAGGCATCTGCGCATTATCGGCGGCCACCGATAACATCGGCGGCTTCTTCCGAGACGGATCGCTGTCATGACTTCTGCGCTCACCCGCCGCCACTTCAACCTCGCCCTTGCCGGCGCGCTCGCGTCCGCAGGCACGGCCCACGCCGCCGACGCCTGGCCCTCGAAGCCGATCCGCTGGGTGGTGGCCTATCCGGCCGGCGGCGGCTCGGACTTCCTCGCGCGCCAGCTGGCGCCGCAACTGGGCAAGCAGCTCGGCCAGACGATCATCATCGACAACCGCCCGGGTGCGGCCGGCATGATCGGCACCGACAACGCGGCCAAGTCGCCGCCGGACGGCTACACGATCGTCACCGGCGACAACGGTGCGATGGTCTTCAACACCGCGATGTACAAGAAGGTGCCGTACGACCCGAAGGATCTGGCGCCGGTGGGTTTCATGGCGCGCTTCCCGCTGATCCTCGCGGTGAACCCGAACGCCGGCTTCACGAGCGGGCAGCAGCTGCTCGATGCCATCAAGAAGAACCCCGGCAAGTACAGCTACGCGTCACCCGGCATCGGCAGCCCGCACCACCTGGCGATGGAGCTGCTGAAGGACCGCACCGGCAGCTTCGTCGTGCACGTGCCGTACCGCGGCACGGCGCTCGCGGTGCAGGATGTCATCTCGGGCCAGGTGCCGATGATGGTGCTGGACACCGCGGCCGGGCTGCCGCAGATCAAGGGCGGCAAGGTCAAGGCGCTGGCGGTGATGTCGAAGAAGCGCATCGCGTCGCTGCCCGAYGTGCCGACGCTCGACGAGCTGGGCATCAAGGGCTTCGAGGTGACGGCATGGCAGGGCCTGTTCGTGCCGCACGGCACACCGCCCGAGATCGTCACGCGGCTCACGCAGGAGATGCACAAGGCGATCAGCACGCCGGAGGTGAAGGCGCGGCTGGAGGAGTTCGGGCTGGACGTCGCGCCGACCGACGGGCCGGCGCTGGCGAGCTTCGTGGCGCAAGAGACGAAGTTCTGGCATGCGCTGATCAAGGAGCGCAAGCTGAGCGCGGACTGAGAAACCGCCTCAGCCCGAACGGTGGGTCCTCGTCAGACGAGGACCCGCTCGATCCCGCCGTCATTCGCCATCTCCACATACTCCGGCATCCAGTCGGCCCCGAGGATCTTGTTGGCCATCTCGACGACGATGTAGTCCGCCTCCAGCAGCCCGTTCTGCAGGTCATTGCCGTAGCGCGACAGCCCCTGCAGGCAGCTCGGGCACGAGGTCAGGATCTTCACCGGCCCCTCGGCCGCCACCGCGCCGGTCGCGCGCAGCTTGGCCTCGTCGCGGCGCAGCTCTTCTTCCTTGCGGAAGCGCACCTGCGTCGAGATGTCGGGCCGCGTCACGCCCAGCGTGCCGCTCTCGCCGCAGCAGCGCTCGCTCTTCAGCACGCTCTCGGGCCGGTTCCCGCCGACCAGCGCCTGCACCGTCTTCATCGGCTCCTGCAGCTTCATCGGCGAGTGGCACGGGTCGTGGTAGAGGTAGCCCGCGCCCTGCGTGGCGTCGAGCGTGATGCCCTTCTCCAGCAGGTACTCGTGGATGTCGATGATCCGGCAGCCCGGGAAGATCTTGTCGAACTGGTAGCCCTGCAGCTGGTCGTAGCAGGTGCCGCAGCTCACCACCACCGTCTTGATGTCGAGGTAGTTCAGCGTGTTGGCCACGCGGTGGAACAGCACCCGGTTGTCGGTGATGATCTTGTCGGCCTTGTCGAACTGSCCSGWGCCGCGCTGCGGATACCCGCAGCACAGGTAGCCCGGCGGCAGCACCGTCTGCACGCCGGCATGCCACAGCATCGCCTGCGTGGCCAGGCCCACCTGCGAGAACAGCCGCTCCGAGCCGCAGCCCGGGAAATAGAACACCGCCTCGGTCTCGGCCGTCGTCGCCTTCGGGTTGCGGATGATCGGGACGTAGTTCTTGTCCTCGATGTCCAGCAGCGCCCGCGCCGTCTTC
>NZ_JBFUFP010000604.1:0-3320 GCF_056403375.1 Rhizobacter sp. P2_H2 | reverse complement strand
CGAGGGCGACCTCTGGCTGGCCGACGGCAACGCCGTGTATCACTCGGTGGATTCGGGCGCGAACTGGACGAAGCTCAGCAACTTTGCGTCGGTCTGGGGCAGTCGTGACCCCGGGCAGTGGCCCGAGGTGCAGGGCGCCAGCGTGCTGGCATTGGGCAAGGCCAGGGCGGGCGCCGCGTACTCGGCCGCGGTCTACGTGGTGGGTGCGATGAACGGCGTGTGGGGCGTGTACCGCTCCGACGACGCCGGCACCAGCTGGCAGCGCTTCAACGACGATGCGCACCAGTTCGGCGGCATCAACCTGATGGCGGCCGATCAGAACCTCTACGGACGGGTCTACACCGCCGGCGGCTGCCGAGGCTTGTTCTACAGCAACTGAACGCACGCATCCTGCCGCCCCCTCGGGGGCAGGCAGGTCGAAGGCCTTCAGTGAGCAAGCGCGGCCGGGTTTGCCAGGTACGCCTTGAACGTGCGGGCGAACTGTCCACCGTCGGTGGTGATGTTGGCCGAGGTGCTCCCGCCGCCACTGAACACGATCCCGAACACGCCGATGGCGGTGTACTGCGTCGGGTTCGTGAGCATGTAGTGGACGTGGTTGTCGCGGAAGTGTCCGGGAGTGCCGCCGGGGGTCGCCGAAGGCACGCCCATCGGCGTCTGCCAGTACAGGATGGGCAGGTTCCCGAGCACGCTTCGCGCGGTGCTCCACTCGTCGAGGTTCTGGCGGAAGTTGGGCGTCGCCACGTTGGCTTCGTCCCAGTAGAACGGACCGTTGCCTCGCCCGGCGCACTCGTCGGGGGGCGGGCTGACTTCCATGCAACCGGCGTCACGGTCGACCGTCTGCGCCACGATGAAGTCGGCCTTGTCCGCCCCGAGCTTCAGCATGAAGTTGCCGACGGTGGTGGCATCCCGTCCCCAGAAGGACGGCGGAAAGCCGATCTTCGCCTTGGGTGCATAGGTCCGCCCGAGCGTCAGCAGGCAGCGCGCGAGCCCCGTGACGTCGTCCGGTTGGCCTGCGCATTCGCTCACCGTGCTCACGCGCGCCGGCACCTTCGTCGGGTCGCCGCCGGGAGCACCTGTCAGCACGAAGCCCCAGAAGTCCGGTTCCAGGTTGACGAGCGTCGGTTGGTCCGTCGCCCCGATCTTCTGGTACATCAGCCTGACCTGTGACCAGTAGCTGGCCATGAAGCTTGCGTCGTTGATGGCGCTGAGGTTCCCTTCGCCCCTGGAGGCCATCTGGTAGAGCGTGAACAGGGGCACGGCGCCGGCCGCCTTGGCGTTCGCGGAGGCATAGGTGACGTAGGCCCCATCGGGGCTGTTCCAGTACGGCCACGAACCATCTCCCACCCCGACCAGGTACGTGTCGATGATGTCCGGTCGAATCTGCTGGCTCGTCATGTCGGCGATCTTGTTGCCGGCACCCAGGCCAACCAGCAGCCGACCGGGTACGCCGAGGCTGGCGTTGATCGAAGCAGGCGGCGCAGGCGGCACAGGGGCGGCAGGAGGCGCAGGGGCTGCAGGTGGTGCAGGAGGAGGCGGAGTTCCGGAAGAGGGCGGGGGCGCCGCATCGGAACCGGAGGACGATGCCCCGCTCCCGCCACAGGAGACGACACCAGCCATCATGAGGGAGAGCGCCACCAGGCGGACGGGGGCGGCGTTCAGTGCGTTCGGCATTTTTTCCTCTTTGAACAAACAAGAAACTTCATTCATCGTGCGCGTCGAATTGCAGGACAGTCGGATCGCCGCCACACCGAGGGAGGCGTCGACGAGCAGGAGCTCGTTGTGCGGCAGTGACCTTGTTTGTCAGACCGGGCCCGCCCTTCGACGCGCGACACGGCGCCGCTGTCAAGGATGGTCAGGTGTGAACGCAATTCGCATGCGGTGCGCGGCTCGTGCCGCGCTCTCCATTGCATGAGAGGTTGAACATGCAATCCCCAGGCCACTTGAGGCGATGCGTCGGAAAAAAAGCAATCCTTGCACGGTACGGACCGGCCGTCACAGCTTCGTCAGGACGGCGCCGATGTTTTGCGCTAGCTTGCCGACCTCTACGGAAAAACAAGGAACCCCGCGTGTCCAAGACATCCCCGGAAGCCACTCGCGTCGACGAGTTGCCGCATCGCACGCGGCGCGCATTCTCATTCGGCCTGGGTCTGTTTCCCTTGCTTCCCGCGCTGCCGCTGCTGCCGGGCTGTCGTGACGGCGACGATGAGGACTCCGGAGATGCCGGTGCTGCCGGCCTGCGGACCCCGGCCTCGGTGAGCGGCGCCTTCCGCCACCCGGGCCTCTTGGTCACCGAAGACGACGCCACGCGCATCCGCGCGCACATCAAGGCAGGCCAGGAGCCGTGGACGGGATGGTGGAACAAGCTGTGCGCTGAGCGCAACGCCTCCTTGGACGCCAAGCCCAATCCGCAGCCCGCGGTCTACCGGGCCGATAGCACCAAGTACGCGCTGTACGGCGACATCGCGCGCGCCTGGACCCTGGTACTGCGCTGGAAGCTGTCCGACCCCCAGGACAACCGCTATGCCGACAAGGCGGTGGAGTTCCTGGACGCCTGGGCGAACACGCTGAAGGAGGTCGGAACGGTGCCTCCCGGATCGACCGCCCATGACGACCACACCTTCATCATCCTGGCCGGCATACAAGGCCACCAGTTGGCGCAGATCGGCGAGATCCTGCGCACCTACCCCGGCTGGGCGCCGCAGAGCCAGAAGCGCTTCCAGGAGATGCTGCTCAAGGTCTTCGCCGGCATCTCGCAAAACCGCCTCAACGGCGCGGCGCTGGGGTCCCACGCCAACTGGGACCTGGCATCGCTGTGCGGTGCGCTGGCGATCGGCGTGTTCTGCGACCGGCCCGACCTCTACCGCCTGGCCTGCGACTACTACGCCGGCAACAACCGCGGCAAGCTGAGGATGTTCGGCAACGGCTCCATCGTGCACAGCGTCTACTACATGCACCCCGGCCATTTCGGGCAGTGGGAGGAGAGCGGCCGCGACCAGGGCCACTCGACGCTGGGCATGTCGCTCGGCGGCGACCTGCTGGAGATGGCCTGGAACCAGGGCGACGATCTCTACGGGCTGTACAACAACCGCTTCCTGGCAGCTGCCGAATATGTCGCGCGCTCCAACCTGCTCGACGAGAACGGCAAGACCTACCCGATGCCCTTTGCGCGCGAACAAATTCCGCCGGAGCCTCACACGGCCCTGTGGACCGAGGTGAACCAGTCGTTCCAGCACGGCCGCAATGCGTGGGAGCCCATCTACAACCACTACGTCAACCGCCTGGGGCTGGCAGCGCCCAACGTCACGCGCATGGCCTTGCAG
>NZ_JBFUFP010000603.1:0-3329 GCF_056403375.1 Rhizobacter sp. P2_H2 | reverse complement strand
GGATCGCATGAGGGTGAATGGGCCGCGCCATCACACCCTCTCAACTGCCAAGGACGACTGCTTCGACGACGCGGCCGGCTGATTACACGTGATGCCCTGGGCCGTGCCAAGAGGGGGCCGTCTCAGGCAACGTTGCCAAGTACATCTGTCTGTGCGGTGGTCTCGACGCGGCGGACCTGCCGCTCGCCCAGCTTGAAGGAGGTGCCGTCGACAGCCGGATCAAAGTGCTGTGTCATCCTGGCGCCCTGTTTGATGGGCAAATCCCGCCCTCGCAGATCAAGGAATGCGATGCCCGAAGAAGTAGCGCACCCCATCCTCGAACCGCCAGGATTGCGGACTCTCGAGAAAGCCTGTGATCAAGGCCGCGGCCTGCATTGGCTTGAATCGTCCTTCTTCATAGAACGATGAGCAATCGATCCCTGTCGCGTTCTCGAAACGTCGTCTGAAGTCGCTGGGGAAGCAAGGCCGCCTCAGTCGCGCCAGGACATGCACGGCCAACCTTCTGACGCCGACAGGTTCGCCTTTGAAAACGAGTGCCTGACCGGTTTCGCACGTCTTGGCGAGTTCGTCGCAGCGCTGCTCTATCGCTGCCCGATACTGCTTGACCGGGCCGAACAGGCCCGGATTCGAGAGGGCTGATCCCGGGTCCAGGCAGGTGGAAAGCTGGACGGGAATGATGGCTGAATCCTTGATGTCGGCGACAGGCTCGTATGCCTTTGCGACGATTCGCATGTCGGCGATCTTGCCGCGCTGGACGAGCACGCTGCACCAGCTGAGCGTTTCCTCGAAGCTGGCGGATCCGCTGTCGAGGCGTTGGGCCAGTCTGTCGATGGTGGCTGAGGGAGCTGCATCGCCGAGGAGTGATTCGCACAGATCCATGCACTCCGGGTCGATATCGCCGGCGAAGAGGTCTACGAGCGTTGGAACTCTCGAAAAGTCACCGCCCTGTGCACTGTACAAAGCCCTGAGCCAAGTCTCATACGTGGCATCCGTCGTGAACGCTTCTGCACCCGAACGGCCGGATCGATCGCCATGCCCCTCGTACGCGAAATAGCCACGCCCTTCCCAGTCGATGGCGGGTAGTGCGCCGTAAGAACGCCAGTCTTTGTACAAGTGACTTCCCTTTCCGTTCCTCGATGTCTACGCCGTGGATGCCACCCTTTGCAGCATGCCGAATCTCTCATCGAGTTTCCGGCATACACCGCACAGTATCCCGTTGGGCTCCAGGTTTCCTCGCCCGACCGGACAGCCTCCTGCGGCGACCTTCGGCACGAGATGGTTCACTTGGCGTTCCTCCTGCACCTCCTTCTGAGTGGGTGGCCGCGTCAGCAGGCTGGTGAGCCGTGCAATCACCGTTGTCTCGTCGGCAATGCCACTGTGCCTTTGATACTGGCGGCGGATGGCCTTCCAGGCCGACTCGTTGCGATCACCTTCTTCCTCGGTGACAGGGCGCCTGAACACGTTGCATGGCGCCATCGGAATCAGCTTGCTGTTGCAGGTGCAGGCGGGTGTCATGGTCTTCCGGTTTGCCACATCCGACATCAGGGACACATACAGCGGTGCGTGCGCTGCAGCCGTGCCGTCGGAATTCCTGGTGTACCAGTCATCCATCGTCATCGCAGCGCCGGCTGAGTGTCTTGCGCCACTGCAACACGCACAGATGCTGGTTTCATCCTCGAGCTCTCCCCAGCCGACCGCTTCGAGATTGGGGTTGGGTGGTGTTGCTCCTGGAGCGCTTGCGTGATTGCTGGTCGTGATGTCGCCGTGACGGCAGACATGCTTTCCTTCGATCAGAACATCCATCGACCACGCCTGGAAACAGGTCTTGCCGCTGATCTGATGCGTGATCACGGACATGCCCCAAGCCCTGGTGGCGGCCTCGTTTCCGAGAGTCGCTGGTTGATAGAAGGACTGCTGGGACAAAGCTGCAGGCTTGCCGGCCAGCAGCACCGAGATCGAGCCGTCCTTGAGGTCGGTCGAGAACGAGGTATCGGGGTAGGGGATTGGTATCGGACCGGCGGGTGGCCCCGGCGGCGACAGGCAAACGTCGGGAAAGGATGCGATGACCTTGCCGTTGCCGGCCTTGCCTGCAATCTCGTTGCCGTTGGCGTAGACCTCATGAGACACGGTGTTCTCCATGGGCTGGTCCGCTGAGAACTGCTGCTGCGCGTGCTCCGGTTGGCGATGATGCATGCGCAAGGGAAAACTCCCCAGGTGCGTAGCCCCTCATGTGTGCCTGCTCGATCCAGGCGAGTTGCATCAGCGCTGAGGCTGCCCCGCAATCTCCGACGCTGCTGGCGGGATGCCACAAATCTTGCGATGCTCTTGTCCGCTGCATCAGGCGGGACTGCACCAGTGCAAGATCTTCGAAGCCGTGGGCCTCACCCGCCGCGTCACTGAGACGGAAAGCGATGTCGTGCATCTCGATTCCGGCATGCTGCAAGGCCGCGGCGACGGCTGCGCTCATTCCGGATCCCATCTGCGGAATGTCGTTGAGAACTGTCGCGTCGTCATGACCCATACCGATGCCTTGCAAGACCATGCACGGCTCACCCAATGGTTCGAGGCTGACCAGCAGGACAGCCGCGCCTTCACCTGGAATGACCCCTTCAGAGCGGCGAGACGTCTTCAATCGCCCTGATTTCTCAACCCAGTTCAGAGAGCGCGGGTCGATCAGGGAGTCCGCTGCGATCACCAGACAAGCGCTGCCACCTGCCTGCAGCATCGCTGCTTCGGCGAAACCAAGCGATTCGAAGCAGGAGACGTGACCTCGTGCAAGGTGTCGAGCACCGGCCCGCCGAAGGTGAAAGCCCAGACGAGCCTCCATGGCTGGGACGATGCCGTGTACCGAAGCTCCTGGGCGCGCAACCTCTGATGTGCAGAGCAGAACAGGCAGTTGGGTGATGTCGATCCGGGTAGCCAGTGCAGCATGGCTGTCCGCCATCACCTGCAACAGCAACTCGATCAGGCGATCGCGACCGTGAAGGTGGTCGGGGATGGAAGGCACGCGCGCGCCAGCGACAGGCTCAAGGGCGTCGTCGACGGTAGGCAACTCGCCGATTCCACTGATGCCGCAACGCATGGCGGCAGCAGCTGAAGCTGGCGTCAGGCCGACGGCGCTGGCGAGCGCAACGCAAGTGATGTGAAGTGCGCTCACGCAGGCGCCTCGCTCATTGCCTTCTTCGAATTGACAAGGTGCCCAAGGCCCGTGAAGTGCGGCTTGCCGTGTACATGGACCAGACGCCGTTCGCCGATGTTGATCTCGCGAAGTTGTGTGGTCCTTCGAGGCAGTGCGATCGAAGCTCGGCCAATCAGTATCAGCTTGGCTC
>NZ_JBFUFP010000602.1:0-3329 GCF_056403375.1 Rhizobacter sp. P2_H2 | reverse complement strand
GGTCGGACTGGTAGTTGCCGTCGCGCCCGATCTGGCGCATCAGGTACATGCCCATCGCGTAGCCGCCGAGCGCGAAGAACACGCCGTGGCCGAGCGACAGGATGCCGGTGTAGCCCCAGATCAGGTCCATCGCCAGCGCGCAGATCGCGTAGCACATGATCTTGCCGACCAGGCTGATCGCGTAGTCGCTCAGGTGCAGCGCATTGCCGGCCGGCACGGCGAGGTTCAGCACCGGCGCCAGCACGACGACGCAGACCAGCGCAGCGAAGACGCCGCTCCAGGCCTTCATCGACAGCAGCGAGGTCGAAGGTCCGACCGGCCGCGCGGGTGTGGGAAGGATTGCGCTCATGCTTCGGCACTCCGGCCTTTCATCGCGAAGATGCCTTGCGGCCGCTTCTGGATGAAGATGACGATGAAGACCAGCACCATGATCTTCGCGAGCACGGCGCCCTGCCAGCCTTCGAGCAGCTTGTTGAGCACGCCCAGGCCGAGCGCCGCGTAGACGGTGCCCGCCAGCTGGCCGACGCCGCCGAGCACCACGACCATGAACGAATCGACGATGTAGCCCTGGCCGAGATCGGGGCCCACATTGCCGATCTGCGACAACGCGCAGCCGGCGAGGCCGGCGATGCCGGAGCCGAGCGCGAACGCGTAGGTGTCCACGCGCGCGGTGTCGACGCCCATGCAGGCGGCCATGCGGCGGTTCTGCGTGACGCCGCGCACGAACAGCCCGAGCCGGGTGCGCGAGATCAGCAAGGCCACGCCGCCCAGCACCAGCACCGCGAAGATCACGATGGCGATGCGGTTGAACGGCAGCGTCAGGTTGCTCAGCACGTCGACGCCGCCGGACAGCCACGACGGGTTCTCGACCTGCACGTTCTGCGCGCCGAAGAGCGAACGCACGCCCTGCATCAGCACCAGGCTGATGCCCCAGGTGGCGAGCAGCGTCTCGAGCGGGCGGCCGTACAGCCAGCGGATCACGCTGCGCTCGAGCACCGCGCCGACCCCCGCGGCCGCAAGGAACGAAGCCGGGATCGCGACGATCACGTAGGCATCGAACATCCCGGGCAGGTGCGCCCTGAAGAGGTTCTGCACCACGTAGGTGGCGTACGCGCCGATCATCATCAGCTCGCCGTGCGCCATGTTGATCACGCCCATCAGCCCGTAGGTGATGGCGAGGCCCAGCGCGACCAGCAGCAGGATGCTGCCGAGGCTGACGCCGGTGAACAGCACGCCGAGCCGCTCGCCCCAGGCGAGGCGCGCGTTGATCGCATCGAGCGCGATGCCGAGCTGGCTGCGGATGTCGGTCTCGCTCTCGCCGCCTTCGGCCGCGGGCTTGAGGCGTTCGAGGATCAGCGTCTTGGTGGCCGGCGTCAGGCTGCCGGCGAGTGCGCGGGCGGCCTCCATGCGCTTGCCGGCGTCGGTCGACGACACCAGGATGGCGGCGCGCACTTGAGTGAGTTGTTCCTTCAGCGAGGCCTCGGCCTCGGCCGCGAGCGCCTTCTCGATCAGCGGCAGGCGGCCTTCGTCGGCCTCTTCCTTCAACGCCTTGATCGCGGTGCGGCGCTCGCCGACGTCGTGCGAGAAGAGCTTCAGCGCCGCGAGGGCCCCTTCGAGCTCGCGGCGCATCTGGTTGCTGTTGATCACGTCCTCGGCGCCGTCGGGCAGCTTGGCCTCGGCACCGGTCGCGGCGTTGCTCGCCTTGTCGCCGTGCACGACGAACACCTTGTCGCCGGCCAGCTTCACCGCGTCGTCGAGCATCGCCTGCACGAAGGCGGCGAGGCCGTCATCGCCGCGTGCGAGCGAGGCCTGCAGCGCGGCGATGCGCTCCTCGTTCTCGCCCTTGGCGAGCGCGAGCACCTGCGGGGGCGTCAACGCGTGGCTCATGCCAGACGCGGCCAGAGCGCACAGCCCGAGCATCAGCATCGCCAGGCGACGCAACAGAGAAATCGACCAGCGTTCCGTCATCACGACTCAATCTGCAAGGGAGCGGCCGCGCAGCGAGCCGCCCCATCAAGCAACTCCCGCGGAACCGGCTTTGCCGGGCCGCTGGGAGGCGCCCCTTGGGGGCAGGAGCGAAGCGACTGGGGGGCCTTATTTCTTTTCGGGCTCGTCCTTCTTCTTGTCGTTGCCTTCGATGTACGGGCTCCACGGCTTGGCCTTGACCGGCGCCGGCGTCTTCCACACCACGTTGAACTGGCCGTCKGCCTTGACCTCGCCGATGAACACCGGCTTGTGCAGGTGGTGGTTCTTCGCGTCCATCGTCGAGACGAAGCCGCCCGGGGCCGGGAAGGTCTGGCCTGCCATCGCGGCGATGACCTTGTCGGTGTCGGTGCTGCCGGCCTTCTTGACGGCCTGCGCCCACATGTGGATGCCGATGTAGGTGGCTTCCATCGGGTCGTTGGTGAGCGGCTTGTCGGCGCCCGGCAGGTTCTTCGCCTTCGCGTACTCGGCCCACTGCTTCTTGAAGGCGTCGTTGGTCGGGTTCTTGATCGACATGAAGTAGTTCCATGCCGCGAGGTGGCCCACGAGCGGCTTGGTGTCGACGCCGCGCAGTTCCTCTTCGCCGACCGAGAAGGCCACGACCGGCACGTCGGTCGCCTTCAGGCCCTGGTTGCCCAGTTCCTTGTAGAAGGGCACGTTGGAGTCGCCGTTGATGGTGGAGATCACGGCCGTCTTGCCGCCGGCCGAGAACTTCTTGACGTCGGCGACGATGGTTTGATAGTCGCTGTGGCCGAACGGCGTGTACTTCTCGTCGATGTCGCTGTCCTTCACGCCCTTGCTCTTCAGGAAGGCGCGCAGGATCTTGTTGGTGGTGCGCGGGTAGACGTAGTCGGTGCCGAGCAGCACGAAGCGCTTGGCGCCGCCACCGGCCTTGCTCATCAGGTATTCGACCGCGGGGATGGCCTGCTGGTTGGGGGCAGCGCCGGTGTAGAAGACGTTCTTGCTGAGTTCTTCGCCTTCGTACTGCACCGGGTAGAACAGCAGGCCGTTGAGTTCCTCGACGACCGGCAGCACCGACTTGCGCGACACGCTGGTCCAGCAGCCGAACATCACGGCGACCTTGTCCTGGCTGATCAGCTGCTTGGCCTTCTCGGCGAACAGCGGCCAGTTGGAGGCCGGGTCGACGACGACGGGTTCGAGCTGCTTGCCGAGCACGCCGCCCTTGGCGTTGATTTCCGCGATCGTCATCAGGGCCGTGTCCTTGAGCACGGTCTCCGAGATCGCCATCGTGCCCGACAGCGAGTGCAGGATGCCGACCTTGATGGTGTCGGCGGCCTGCGCGAACAGCGGCAGGCCGAGGGCGGCGACGCCGAGCGACACGGCGC
>NZ_JBFUFP010000601.1:0-3331 GCF_056403375.1 Rhizobacter sp. P2_H2 | reverse complement strand
GTCGACGCGGTGCGCGGCGACCAGGTGCACACCACCGTCGTGATCGGCGGCGAGCTGTCGAACAACAAGGGCATCAACAAGGCCGGCGGCGGCCTGACCGCCCCGGCGCTGACCGCCAAGGACATGGAGGACATCAAGACCGCGATGAGCTTCCAGTGCGAGTACCTGGCGGTGAGCTTCCCGAAGAACGCGACCGACATGGAAATGGCGCGCCAGCTGGCCAACGTGGCCGGCGAGCCGTGGCGCCACAAGCCGGCGCTGATCGCGAAGATCGAGCGCACCGAGGCGATCCCGGCGCTGGAGAGCATCCTGCGTGCGAGCGACGGCATCATGGTCGCGCGCGGCGACCTGGCGGTCGAGGTCGGCAACGCCGCGGTGCCCGCACTGCAGAAACGCATGATCAAGATGGCGCGCGAGATGGACCGCGTGGTCATCACCGCGACGCAGATGATGGAATCGATGATCGTCAACCCGGTGCCCACCCGCGCAGAGGTGAGCGACGTGGCCAACGCGGTGCTCGACGGCACCGACGCGGTGATGCTGAGCGCCGAGACGGCGGCCGGCAAGTACCCGGTCGAGACGGTGGAGATGATGTCCACGATCTGCATCGAGGCCGAGCGCGCCGAGGAGATCTCGCTGGACGCCGGCTTCACGAACAAGAAGTTCGGCCGCATCGACCAGTCGATCGCGATGGGCGCGCTCTTCACCGCCTACCACCTGGGCTGCAAGGCGATCCTCGCGCTGACCGAGTCGGGCTCCACGTCGCTGTGGATGAGCCGCCATAAGATCCACGTGCCGATCTACGGCCTGACCTCGCAGGTGGTCACGCAGCGCAAGATGATGCTGTACCGCAACGTGCGCCCGCTGCTGATGCCGAACTTCAGCGACCGCGACGAGGCGCTGAAGCGCGCCGAGCTGCTGCTGGTCGAGAAGGGCGTGCTGAAGCCGGGCGACACCTACGCGATCACCTGCGGCGAGCCGATGGGCTACCCCGGCGGCACCAACATGCTGAAGGTGTGCCGAGTCGGCTGAGCCCAAGCACAATGGCGGGATGACCCTAGTCCTCGCTGACATCCGTGCCGCCGCCGAGCGCCTGCACGGCCAGGTGCTCGACACCCCCTGCGTGCCTTCGCGAACCCTCTCGGCCATCGCCGGCTGCGAGGTGTTCCTGAAGTTCGAGAACCTGCAGTTCACCGCCTCCTTCAAGGAGCGCGGCGCCCTCAACAAGATCGCCCAGCTGAGCGACATCGAGCGCGCACGCGGCGTGCTCGCCGTCTCGGCCGGCAACCATGCACAGGGCGTCGCGTACCACGCGCAGCGCCTGGGCATCCCCGCCACCATCGTGATGCCGCGCTTCGCGCCGGCGGTGAAGGTCGAGCGCACGCGCGGCTTCGGCGCCACCGTGGTGCTCGAAGGCGACACCTTCGACGACGCCCGTGCCCACGGTCTGCGCCTCGCGCAGGAGCGCGGCCTGACGCTGGTGCACCCCTACGACGACCTCGATGTGGCGGCCGGCCAGGGCACGATCGCGCTCGAGATGCTGGCGCAGCAGCCGGCGCTCGACACGCTGGTGGTGGCGATCGGCGGCGGCGGCATGATCGGCGGCATCGCGAGCGCTGCCAAGGCGCTGAAGCCGGGCATCCAGGTGATCGGCGTGCAGACCGAGCGCTTCCCCGCCGTCTGGAACGTGGTGCACAACCAGCAGCGCGAGAGCGCGCAGGCGACGATCGCCGACGGCATCGGCGTCAAGGTGCCCGGGGTGCTGACCGCGCCGCTGATCAAGCAGCATGTCGACGACGTGCTGCTGGTCGGCGAGGACGACATCGAGCAGGCGATCCTGATGCTGCTGGAGATCGAGAAGACGGTGGTCGAGGGCGCCGGCGCCGTCGGCCTGGCGGCGCTGATGAAGCACCGCGCGCGCTTCGCCGGACGCAAGGTCGGGCTGATCCTCTCCGGCGGCAACATCGAGCCGCTGGTGCTGGGCGAGATCATCCAGCGCGGCATGGTGAAGTCGGGCCGGCTGGCGCGCCTGCGCATGGACGTGCGCGACGTGCCGGGCGCGCTGGCCGACGTGGCGACGCTGCTCGGCAAGCTGGGCGCCAACATCGACGAGGTGCAGCACCAGCGGGCGTTCAGCTCGCTGTCGGTGGAGCGCGCCGAGATCGAGGTGGTGGTGCACACGCGCGGCGTGGCCCACATCGAGGAGATCCTGGCCGCGATGCGCGCCCAGGGCTATCGAGCCGAGCGGATCGGCTAGCGGCGGATGCTGCCCACCATGGCTGCCACCGCCGGCAGCATGTTGATCGGCACCAGGTCCAGGCCTTCCTGCTCGTTCGCCAGCACGCGGAACAGTTCGTCCGCAAAGCTGTGCCCGACGCTCGTCACGCCGCTGAAGTCGACCTCCGCGCGGCGGAACTGGTTCAGGCGGGCGCCGACGCGGCGTGCCTGTGCCCGCGATTCCAGTCCCGACTGCGTCGTCGTCAGCAGGCGCAGCGGCACCACGGTGCGCTCGAAGTCGTAGCCGGCACCGTCGGCGCTGTGCGCCTGCAGCACCTGCTCCAGCGTGCGCGTGCTGTCCAGCGCGAACGCCACGTAGATGGACGTGCCCTGGTGCTTCAGCGGCTTGCCTTCGCGCCAGCGGCCGGCCTCCCAGCCGCGATGCTGGAACGCCGATTCGTTGGCGTGCAGGTCGAACACGTCGGCCAGCTTCGAGGTGAAGAACAGCCCGCGGCCGCAGTGGCGGTCCGGCGCGCTGGTCAGCTTGCCCTTGCTGAGCTCGAGCATCGCGAGATGCGGCTCGTCGAGCGCGAAGGATTCGTTGATCTTGTCGAACAGGCCGCGGCCGTCGTCGGACACCAGCAGCTGCGCGTGGCTGGCCGTCTGGCGCATCGACACCGTGACGCTCTGCCCGGCACTGTGGTCGATCGCGTTGTTCAGCAGCTCGGTGAAGGCGTGGTGCAGCATGCGGCGCACGGCATCCGGCAGCGTGAAGAACGGCGAGAAGTCGCGCGACCACGGCAGGTCCTCGCCGAGGCCGTGCAGCGGGTAGCGCTGCACCACCTGGCGCATCGTGCCGGGCCGGTACAGCGGCCGCGAGGCGCTGCCTTCGCGCAGCAGCCACGCCATCTCGGCCAGCCGGCGCAGCGCCTTGTTGGCGGTGGCGCGCGAGACGCCGGCCCGCTCCATCACCTGCGACGCCAAGTCCTGCGGTTGTTGGTGGGCCGCCGCGGTGATCCACAGCGTGAGTGCATTCAGGTCGAGTCGGGCCATGACGGGTTTCCCTCCAGCGGGACGGTCGGATGTTGCAAACAGTGTCCCGCGCCCGCCGCGC
>NZ_JBFUFP010000600.1:0-3332 GCF_056403375.1 Rhizobacter sp. P2_H2 | reverse complement strand
CGTGACGGGCGCGGTGGAGCTGCCGAAGGACAAGGAAATGGTGATGCCTGGCGACAACGTGAGCATCACGGTGAAGCTGATCGCCCCGATCGCGATGGAAGAAGGCCTGCGCTTCGCCATCCGTGAAGGCGGCCGCACCGTCGGCGCCGGCGTCGTCGCCAAGATCCTCGAATAAGGTGGAGCCACCGGTCGGCCGGGCGGGGTGCTTCTGCATCGTGCCCGCCGGCCACTCTCCCTCCATCGATTTCGCGGTCCGCGAGGACCGCACGCTCTTTTAGGAAACCGCTATGGCCACCAAGCAAAAGATCCGCATTCGCCTGAAGGCGTTTGACTACAAGCTGATCGACCAATCGGCGTTGGAGATCGTCGACACCGCGAAGCGCACCGGCGCGATCGTCAAGGGCCCGGTGCCCCTGCCGACTCGCATGCAGCGTTTCGACATCCTGCGTTCGCCGCACGTCAACAAGACCTCGCGCGACCAGTTCGAAATCCGCACCCATCAGCGCCTGATGGACATCGTCGATCCGACCGACAAGACCGTGGACGCGCTGATGAAGCTCGACCTGCCGGCCGGCGTCGACGTCGAGATCAAGCTGCAGTAATCGGCCAGGCCTGCGAGGAAGTGGTTGCGGCTTTCGCCGCAGCTGGCTAGAATCGCAGGCTTTCCGAAGTAATCGGCTCCTTGTGGGCCGATTTCAGTAGCCGGCCCTGACGGGTCGGTTCGGCATTCGCCCTCCGGGGCGAGTTGCCACCAAGTCAGCCCGGCCAATCGATGTCGGGCATGTCAAACAAAGGCTTCCAAGCGCTCCCAGTTGTTGGGGGTGGTGCGGGGGCTGGAGAATATTCATGAGTCTTAGCGAACATCTCGGTTTGCTGGGCCGCAAGGTGGGCATGATGCGCATCTTCACGGACGACGGCGATGCTGTTCCCGTGACGRTGCTCGATGTGTCGAACAACCGTGTCGTCCAGGTCAAGACCGAAGCCACCGACGGCTACAACGCCATTCAAGTGGCGTTCGGCACGCGCAAAGCGTCGCGCGTCATCAAGCCGGCAGCCGGCCACTTTGCGAAAGCGGGTGTCGAAGCCGGTGAAGTCCTCAAGGAATTCCGCGTCACCGCCGACGTCGTCGCAGGCTTCAAGCCCGGCGCGCAGGTTCCGGTGACGACGTTTGCCGTGGGCCAGCTCGTGGACGTGCAAGGCACCTCCATCGGCAAGGGCTTCACGGGCACCATCAAGCGCCACAACTTCAGCTCGCAGCGCGCGTCGCACGGCAACAGCCGTTCGCACAACGTGCCGGGCTCGATCTCGATGGCGCAGGATCCGGGTCGCGTGTTCCCGGGCAAGAAGATGTCCGGCCAGATGGGCGACGTCACCAAGACCGTCCAGAACCTCGACGTCGTCCGCATCGACGAAGCCCGCCAGCTGCTGCTGGTCCGTGGCGCCGTGCCGGGCGCGAAGAACGGCCACGTGGTCGTGCGCCCCGGTATCAAGGTGAAGGCCAAGAAGGGAGCCAACTGATGCAACTCGAGCTCCTCAACGATCAAGGCCAGGCGACCTCCAAGGTCGACGCGCCCGACACCGTGTTCGCCCGTGACTACAACGAAGCCCTGGTCCACCAGGTCGTCGTCGCGTTCCAGGCCAACGCCCGCCAAGGCACGCGCGCCCAGAAGGACCGCGCCGTCGTGAAGCACTCGACGAAGAAGCCGTGGCGCCAGAAGGGTACGGGCCGCGCCCGTGCCGGTATGACCTCGTCGCCGCTGTGGCGCGGGGGCGGTCGGATCTTCCCGAACAGCCCGGACGAGAACTTCACGCAGAAGGTCAACAAGAAGATGTACCGCGCCGGYATGGCCGCCATCTTCTCGCAGCTGGCCCGTGAAGGCCGTGTCGCAGTGGTCGATTCGATCACCGTCGACTCGCCGAAGACCAAGCAGCTGGCTGCCAAGTTCAAGGCCATGGGCCTCGACTCGGTGCTGGTGATCGCCGACCAGGTCGACGACAACCTGCTGCTCGCCGCGCGCAACCTCGCCAACGTGATGGTGGTCGAGCCGCGTTACGCCGATCCCCTGTCCCTGGTCTTCTTCAAGAAGATCCTGGTGACCAAGGGTGCGATCGAGCAACTCAAGGAGATGCTGGGATGAGCACGACCAAGCATGACGAGGGCCGCCTGGCCCAGGTGCTGGTGGCGCCGATCGTGAGCGAAAAA
Source organism: Rhizobacter sp. P2_H2 (assembly GCF_056403375.1). NCBI lineage: Bacteria > Pseudomonadati > Pseudomonadota > Betaproteobacteria > Burkholderiales > Sphaerotilaceae > Rhizobacter > Rhizobacter sp. P2_H2. The sequence goes on along the minus strand of NZ_JBFUFP010000600.1, from coordinate 1,129 downwards.
GCCACGTCCGCTGCCGAGAAGCACAACCAGGTGCTGTTCAAGGTGCTGCGCGATGCCACCAAGCCCGAGATCAAGGCAGCGGTCGAACTGCTGTTCAAGGTCGAGGTCGAGTCGGTGCAGACCGTCATTCAAAAGGGCAAGGTCAAGCGCTTCGGCCGTTCCATCGGCCGCCGCGACCACGTCAAGAAGGCGTACGTGTCGCTGAAGGCAGGCCAGGAGCTCAACTTCTCCGGGGAGGCCGCGTAATGGCCGTCATCAAAGTCAAACCGACGTCGCCCGGCCGCCGTGCCGTGGTGAAGGTGGTTCACAGCCACCTCTATAAGGGTCGTCCGGAAGCCTCGTTGCTCGAACCGCAAATGCAGAACGCGGGTCGCAACAACAACGGCCACATCACGATGCGCCACAAGGGCGGTGGTCACAAGCACCACTACCGCGTGGTCGACTTCGTGCGCAACAAGGATGGCATTCCGGCGAAGGTCAAACGCATCGAGTACGACCCGAACCGCACGGCGCACATCGCGCTGGTGTGCTACGCCGACGGCGAGCRCCGCTACATCATCGCCCCGCGCGGGCTGGATGTCGGCGCGACCGTGCTGAGCGGCGCCGAAGCGCCGATCAAGGCCGGCAACACGCTGCCGATCCGCAACATCCCGGTCGGCTCGACGGTTCACTGCGTCGAACTGCTGCCGGGCAAGGGTGCCCAGATCGCACGCTCGGCCGGCACCTCGGTGACGCTGCTGGCACGCGAAGGCACCTACGCCCAGCTGCGCCTGCGCTCGGGTGAAGTGCGCCGCATCCACATCGACTGCCGCGCGGCGATCGGCGAAGTGGCCAACGAAGAGCACAACCTGCGCCAGTACGGCAAGGCCGGTGCGCGTCGCTGGAAGGGCATCCGTCCGACGGTTCGCGGTGTCGCGATGAACCCGGTGGATCACCCGCACGGTGGTGGTGAAGGTCGTACCGGCGAGGGCCAGGTGCCTGTGTCGCCGTGGAACACGATGACCAAGGGCTACCGCACTCGCAACAACAAGCGCACGCAGACGTTCATCGTCTCGCGTCGCAAGAAGTAAGGGGCTGCCATGACCCGTTCGCTCAAAAAAGGTCCGTTCGTTGACCATCACCTGATGGC
>NZ_JBFUFP010000599.1:0-3341 GCF_056403375.1 Rhizobacter sp. P2_H2 | reverse complement strand
CCGCTTCACTTCTCTGCCTTAACGACCGCACGTCCCGGGGGTTGTGCGGCTTGCTGCGCCCGGCTTCACTGGTCTGCCGGACCCCGGCGCCGTTGTTGCGTCGCCGTTGGAGGCTTTATCGGACCGCCACTTTCGAGACTTGAGTCCGTGCTGCCAAAATTTCTGCGAGATCCCCCGAACAACGGGGTGGGAGCCTGCCTTCTATCTGCATTCGCGGCGAAAACTTGAGGGGGGCGCGAAGACGTTTCAGAGTGTGTCAAACGGCGAACTGGCGGGCATCTGGGGCGCATCTCCGGGTCTTCGCCGCGGCGGCGCTTCCTAGAATTTCAGCAACCTCCCATGGGGCGTGCCTGCGCGCCGTCACGATGCACACCAAAGCCCACAAACCCGCCAAGGCCCGCCCCGCTCCCGTGGCGGCGTTCGCACGCAGCGCACAGCGCGACTGGGAAGAAGGCCTGGCGCACGCGAAGGCCGGCGACTGGGCGAAGGCCGAGCACGCCTTCCACCGCGCGAGCGAACGCAACCCACGCGACACCGTCTACCTGCTGAACCTCGCACGCGCGCAGATGAAGAACGGCACGCACGACAAGGCGCTGCGCAGCGCGCAATCGGCGCTCGCGCTGAAGCCCGACGATGCGCTGGCCCGCATGATCGCGGCCGATTGCCTGAGTGCGCAGCACCGCTACGCGGAGGCCGCGAACTGCCTGCAGCAGCAGCCTGAGCAGACGCCGCGCGGCGCCGAGTACTACCAGAACCTCGGTGAAGCGCTGTTCAATGCCGGGCAGCACCAGGCCGCGATCGCCGCGCTGTTCGAGGCGCTGTCGCGCAACGTCGACCATGCGCTGTCGCACTACCGCCTGGGCCTGTCGTTCAACGCGCTGGGCATGAAGCAGGAATCGACCGAATGCTTTCGCACCGCGCTGGTCCTCGGCCTCGGCCAGGGCGACCTGGCCGCGCAGGGCCTGCTCGCCTTCGTCGAGCGCGAGCTGTGCCGCTGGCAGAACGCGCAGGCCGACGTCGCCGCACTGCAGCGGCTGGCTGATGCGCTGCCCGACGACGCCGCGAGCTGGGCCTCGGTGTTCGCGCAGGTCACGGTCACCGGCGACCCGGTCGCGCAGCGACGCGTCGCTCGTTCGTGCTGGCGCTTCCAGACGCGCCGCGTGGAAGCCTTCGCGCCCGTCGCGCCGCGCCCGCTGCCCGCACGGCTGCGCGTGGGCTTCGTCTCGGCCGACTTCCACCAGCACGCCACCGCGATCCTGATGGCCGAGGTGTTCGAGAAGCTCGATCGCAGCCGCTTCGACATCACGCTGTATTCGCACGGTCCGGACGACGGCAGCCCGATGCGCGCGCGCCTGCGCAACGCCGGCCGCTTCGTCGACGTGGCGAAGCGCAGCGACCTGGAGGTCGCGCAGCAAGTGCGGCATGACGAGATCGACGTGCTGGTCGACCTGAAGGGTCACACGCGCGATGCGCGGCTCGCGATCTTCGGCCACCGCGCGGCACCGGTGCAGCTCAGCTTCCTCGGCTTCCCCGGCACGACCGGCGCGGCGCCGGCCGACGGCATCGACTACTTCGTCGGCGATGCGATCGTCTCGCCGCTCGCGAACGCCGCCCACTTCAGCGAGAAGCTCGCGCTGATGCCGGGTTGCTACCAGCCGAACGACCGCCAGCGGCCGCTGCCCGGCCCGTACAGCCGCGCGCAGGCCGGTCTGCCCGACGACGCCCTGGTGCTGTGCGGCTTCAACCAGCCGTTCAAGCTGTCGCCCGAGGTGTTCGACGTCTGGTGCCGCCTGCTGCACCGCCTGCCGGATGCCGTGCTGTGGCTGCTGCAATGGAACGACCACTCGCCGGCACAACTGCGCGCCGAGGCCGCCGCGCGCGGCATCGATCCGCAGCGCCTGGTGTTCGCCCCGAAGATCGGGCTGCGCGAGCACCTGAGCCGCCTGGCGCTCGCCGACCTCTTCATCGACACCTGGCCGTGCAACGGCCACACCACCGCCAGCGATGCGCTGTGGGCCGGGCTGCCGGTCGTCACGTATGCCGGCGAGACCTTCGCATCGCGCGTGGCCGCCAGCCTGCTCGATGCGGTCGGCCTGCCGCAACTGGCCTGCCCGACGATCGCCGACTACGAGGCGCGCATCCTCGAGCTGGCCGGTGACGCTGGCGCGCGCCAGGCGCTGCGCGACCACCTGATCGCAGCCCGCGACAGCGCGCCGCTGTTCGACAGCGACACCTGGACCCGCGATTTCGGCCGCCTGCTGTGGGCGATGGCCGAGCGCTGGTCGCAGGGGCTGCCGCCCGACCACATCGCCCTCGCCCCGCAACACGCCGAAGGAGCCTCCGCATGAGCACGATCGAGCTGCCCGCCATCCACCTGTGCATCATGCAGCCCGCAGGCTACGTGCATTCGCTCGGCTTCCTCGACCAGGCCCGCTACTTCCGCCACCAGTTCCGCCGCATGGGCGCCGAGGTGAGCCTCGCGAAGAACCGGCTGCGCCATGACGCGATCAACTTCGTGTTCGGTGCCCATCTCGGCTTCGACGCCGCGGCGCGCGAGCGCTACACCTGCGTGTTCGTGAACCTGGAGCAGCTCGGCCGCGACGGCGCGCCGGTCGGCGGCGACTACCTGGCGCTGCTGCGCGGCTCGGCGGTCGTCGAGTACGACGCCGACAACATCGCCGCCTACACCGACCATGCCGACGACGTGCCGATGTTCCCGCTGCTGTTCGCGCCCTACCTGAAGCCGGTACAGACGCTGCCGCTGGAAGAGCGCCCGATCGACCTGCTGTTCATCGGCGCGCTGAACCCGCGCCGCCTCGAGATGCTGCAGCGCATCGAGGCCACCGGCCGGCGCGTCACGCGCTTCGAGCAGCCGCTGTACGGTCCGGAGCGCGACCAGCTGATCCTGCAGGCGAAGGCGGTCGTCAACCTGCACTTCTACCCGGCCAGCCGCTTCGAGCAGGCCCGGGTGTCGCACTGCCTGTCGCTGGGCACGCCGGTGCTGTCCGAACGCCGGCCGCAGACGCGCCCGCATGCCGCCTTCGAGGACTGCGTGACCTGGTTCGACGAAGCCAGCCTCGACGAGGTCTTCGGTTCGCACTTCGGCACCCCGGCGTTCCACGAGGCTGCGCGCGCGCAGCTGCAGCGCTTCGAGGCCACCGACCCGCTCGAGGCTTATGCCGACATCATGGCGTTCGCGGTCGGCTACGCCCGCGTGCACCAGGAGCGCCGGCCGCAGGAGCCATGGCGGCCGACTCGGATCAACCTCGGTTCGGGCAAGGACTACAAGCCCGGCTGGTTCAACATCGACATCCTCGAGCGCGCCCAGCCCGACCTGGTGC
>NZ_JBFUFP010000598.1:0-3345 GCF_056403375.1 Rhizobacter sp. P2_H2 | reverse complement strand
CCGGTGGGGCCGAGCGCTGCCAGTTCGTCGCGCAGCCGGCCGTCGGCATCGAACAGCTCCTGCGGCCGGTAGCTGCGCAGCCACGCGTCGAGCTGCGCGAGGTGCTCCGGCGTCTTCACGTCGGCCAGCGGCACCTGGTGCGCCCGCCAGGTGCCTTCGACCGGCTTGCCGTCGACGGTCTTCGGGCCGGTCCAGCCCTTGGGCGTGTCGAGCACGATCATCGGCCAGCGCGGCCGCTCGACCGGGCCGCCGGCGCGCGCGCGCTGCTGGATCGCGCGGATCTCGGCCACCACGCGGTCGAGCGTCGCGGCGAGCTGCTGGTGCACCTGCGCCGGATCGCTGCCGGTCACGAAGTGCGGCGCGTAGCCATAGCCGCGCATCAGCTGCTCGAGTTCGTCGCGGCCGATGCGCGCGAGCAGCGTCGGGTTCGCGATCTTGTAGCCGTTCAGGTGCAGGATCGGCAGCACCGCACCATCAGTCGCCGGGCTCAGGAACTTGTTCGAATGCCAGCTCGCGGCCAGCGGGCCGGTCTCGGCCTCGCCGTCGCCGATCACGCAGGCGACGATCAGGTCCGGGTTGTCGAACGCGGCACCGTAGGCGTGCGCAAGCGAGTAGCCGAGTTCGCCGCCTTCGTGGATCGAGCCGGGCGTCTCCGGCGCCACGTGGCTCGGGATGCCGTACGGCCACGAGAACTGGCGGAACAGGCGGCGCATGCCGTCGCGGTCGCGCGTGATGGTCGGATAGCGCTCGGTGTACGAGCCCTCGAGCCAGGCGCTGGCGACCAGCCCCGGGCCACCGTGGCCGGGGCCGATCACGTAGATCATGTCGAGGCCGTGCGCAGCGATCACGCGGTTCAGGTGCGCGTACAGCAGGTTCAGGCCGGGCGTCGTGCCCCAGTGGCCGAGCAGGCGCGGCTTCACATGGGCTCGCGTCAGCGGCTCGTCGAGCAGCGGGTTGTCGCGCAGGTAGATCTGCCCGACCGACAGATAGTTGGCGGCGCGCCACCACGCATCGATGCGCTGCAGCTGCTCGGGCGACAGCGGCCCGGCCGGATGCCCGGCGGTGGTCATGGCGGAGTCGTTCATCGGATTCCTCCTTGCAGCGCCGATGATGGGCCGACGGGCGCCGGCCGACTATGCTGCAGATCAATACCCGCACTGAAGGCCTGCCGCGATGGAACCCCTGCTGCTCACGCTGAACGCCGGCTCGTCGTCGATCAAGCTCGGGTTGTTCCGCCTCGGCGGCGACGGGCCGTCACCGGTCGGCCGCGGCCGGCTCGACCTGCAGCAGGTGCCGCTCGTGCTGTCGCTCGAGCGCGAAGGCCGCCATGCCGAATGGCCGCTGCAGGCCCCGGTGACCGAGTCGCTGCACGAGGTGGCCGACGCGATGCTCGATGCGCTCGAGCGCGACGGCGTGCTGGCCGGCCTGCACGCGGCAGGGCACCGCGTCGTGCATGGCGGCCTGCAGCACCGCGGGCCGGTGCGCATCGACGATGCGACGCTGGCCGCGCTCGACGCGTTGACGCCGCTCGCGCCGCTGCACCAGCCGCACAGCCTGCGCCTGATCCGGGCGCTGCGGCGGCTGCGGCCGGCGCTGGTGCAGACGGCATCGTTCGACACCGCGTTCCACCTGACGCAGGACCCGCTCGCGCGCCGCTTCGCGCTGCCGCGCGCGCTGCATGACGAGGGCGTGCAGCGCTACGGTTTCCACGGGCTGTCGTATGCCTTCATCGCGCGCGAGCTGGCACGGCTCGCGCCGCAGGTGGCCGGCGGGCGCGTGGTGGTCGCGCACCTGGGCAGCGGCGCCAGCCTGTGCGGGCTGCACGCGGGCCGCAGCGTCGACACCAGCATGGGATTCTCGGCGCTGGACGGCGTGCCGATGGGCACGCGCTGCGGTGCGCTCGATGCCGGCGTGCCGCTGTACCTGATGCAGCAGCGCGGCCTGTCGCACGACGAGATCGAGGACCTGCTGTACCACCGCTCGGGGCTGCTCGGCGTGTCGGGGCTCAGCGCCGATGCACGCACGCTGCGCGACAGCGATGCGCCGGCCGCGCGCGAGGCGCTCGCGCTGTTCGCGCTGCGCTGTGCGGGCGAGGCGGCGCGCATCGCCACCACGCTCGGCGGGCTCGACGCGCTGGTGTTCACCGCCGGCATCGGCGAGCACGATGCAGCGCTGCGCGCCGCCGTGTGCGAGCGGCTCGGCTGGCTGGGCGCCGCGCTCGACGGCGATGCGAACGCGCGCCATGCGCTGCGCATCGACGTGCCCGGCAGCCGGGTGGCGTTGTTCGTGATCGCGACCGACGAGGAACGCACGATCGCCGACGAGGCCTGGGCCGTGCTGCGTTGACCCCTGCGCGAGCAGCTGCGGGTACGATGCGCGCCTCCGCCCGAAAGCCGAAAGGTTTGCCCGTGAAACTCGCCACCTGGAACGTCRACTCCCTTGCGGTGCGCCTGCCGCAGCTGATCGACTGGCTTGCGCAGCACCAGCCCGACGCGCTGGTGCTGCAGGAAACCAAGCTCACCGACGACAAGTTCCCGTCTGCCGAGATCGAGGCGGCCGGCTACCAGGTGCAGTGGTTCGGGCAGAAGACGTACAACGGCGTCGCGCTGTTGTCGCGCACGGTGGCGAGCGACATCGTCAAGAACATTCCCGGCCACGACGACGAGCAGGCGCGCGTGATCGCCGGCACGGTCAACGGCATCCGCGTGGTGGGTGCCTATATTCCGAACGGGCAATCGGTCGAGAGCGACAAGTTCCAGTACAAGCTGAAGTGGTTGACGGCGCTGCGCACCTGGCTGGCCGACGAGCTGACGCGCCACACCCACCTGGTGCTGATGGGCGACTACAACATCGCGCCGGAAGACCGCGACGTGTACGACCCGGTCGCGTGGGCCGGGCAGGTGCTGTGCACGCCGGAAGAACGCGCGCATTTCGCGGGGCTGCTGTCGCTCGGGCTGCACGACTCGTTCCGCCTGTTCGAGCAGCCGCCGAAGAGCTGGAGCTGGTGGGACTACCGCAACCTCGCGTTCCGCAAGAACCAGGGGCTGCGCATCGACCACATCCTGGTGAGCGATGCCCTGAAGGGCCAGGTCAAGTCATGCGTGATCGACAAGCCGACGCGCAAGAACGAGCGGCCGAGCGATCACGCTCCGGTGATTGCTGAGCTCTCGTGATTCTTTCTGGGCGGACGTCTGCGTTGCAAAGGCGAGTGGGGGAGTCTGTGGAGCGCCAATTAGGACGGGTCGCCGGAGCTGGCTGGTTTCGTGGCCCGCGTGCGCCAGCGCGCTTCGTGCACTGACTGTCGTCGACTGTTTGACCACAACGAACGAAGTGAGTGGAGGGAGT
>NZ_JBFUFP010000597.1:0-3353 GCF_056403375.1 Rhizobacter sp. P2_H2 | reverse complement strand
GCCCCGTGGGCCGCCGAGCCGCGGCCGGCGCGTCCGGGCGCGTCGCTGCGCGGCGCGGTCGACGCGCTGCGCGAGGCACGGCGGCCGGTGTTCTACGGCGGCGGGGGCCTGATCAACGCCGGCCCCGCCGCGTGCGCGGCGTTCGCCGAGCTGGTGCGCCGCTGCCACGCGCCGTGCACGCTGACGCTGATGGGCCTCGGCGCCTTCCCGGCATCGAGCCCGCAGTTCCTCGGCATGCTGGGCATGCATGGCACGCTGGAGGCCAACCTCGCGATGCATGACGCCGACCTGGTGGTGTGCGTCGGCGCGCGCTTCGACGACCGCGTCACCGGGCGGCTCGACGGCTTCTGCCCTGAGGCGCGCTTCATCCACGTCGATATCGACCCGACCTCGATCAACAAGGTCGTGAAGACGCAGGTGCCGCTGGTCGGCGATTGCGGCTGGCTGCTGCAGTCGCTGCTGGAGATGCTCGGCCCGCAGCCGCTCGACCCGCAGCGGCTCGACGCGTGGTGGGCGCGCATCGACGGCTGGCGCGCGCAACGCTCGCTCGCCTTCGACGACACGCCGCACCAGATCGCGCCGCAGGCGCTGCTGGCGCGGCTGCAGTCAGCGCTCGACGGCCGCGACGCGATCGTCTCGACCGACGTCGGCCAGCACCAGATGTGGGCCGCGCAGCACCTGCGCTTCGACGCGCCGCGGCGCTGGCTCACCTCGGGCGGGGCCGGCACGATGGGCTACGGGCTGCCGGCGGCGATCGGCGCGCAGGTCGCGCACCCGGGCCGGCTGGTGGTTTGCGTCAGCGGCGATGCGTCGATCCTGATGAACATCCAGGAGATGGCCACGGCCGTGCAGGCGGGCGCACCGGTCAAGGTGGTGCTGCTGAACAACGGCCACATGGGCATGGTGCGGCAGTGGCAGCAGCTGGTGCACGGTGGGCGCACCAGCCAGAGCGCGCTCGACGTGCAGCCGGATTTCGTCGCGCTCGCGAAGGCTTTCGGCTGGCGCGCGCGCCGCGTGGATCAGCGCGGCGCACTCGACGAGGCGCTCGCCGAGTGCCTCGCGAGCCCGGGCCCGTTCTTCCTCGACGTGGTCGTGACGCCCGAGGCGAACTGCTGGCCGATGATCCCGGCCGGCTGTGCGCACGACGAGGTGCGGCTCGGATAGCAGGATCAGGTGGCGTGGATCGGAATGCTGCCCGCCGGCAGCGCACGCGCCCGGAGTTGTCCGCAACCGCCCTCCACGTCCTGCCCCGCCGACTGCCGCAGCGTCGTCAGCACGCCGCGGCCGTGCAGCGTGCGCGCGATGGCCTCGGCGCGCTCCGCGCTCGGCCGCCGGAAGTCCAGCCCCTCGTTGGTGTTGTACGGAATCATGTTCATGATCGCGTACTTGCCGCGCAGCAGCCGCACGATGCCGTCGATCTCGTCGTCGCCGTCGTTGATGCCGTCGAGCRGCGTCCACTGGTACTGGATCGGGTAGCCGCTGGCGCGCGCATAGCGTTCGCCGAGCTCGACCAGTTCATCGGGCGCGATGCGCGGCGCGCGCGGCAGCAGCTGCTCGCGCAAGGCCGCCTTGGTGGTGTGCAGCGACAGTGCCAGCGCCGGCTTCACCGGGCCTTCGGGCAGCCGCTCGAACACCCGCGGGTCGCCGACGGTCGAGAACACCAGGCTCTTGTGGCCGATGCCGCCGGCGGTGCCGAGCAGCTCGATGGCCTCCATCACGTTGTCGAGGTTGTGGGCCGGCTCGCCCATGCCCATGAAGACGACCTTCTTCACCGGCCGGCGCGCGCGGGCCAGCGCGACCTGCGCGACGATCTCGGCGCTGCCGACCTGGCGCAGCAGCCCGTCGCGGCCGGTCGCGCAGAACACGCAGCCCACCGCGCAGCCGACCTGGGTCGACACGCACAGGCCGTCGCGCGGCAGCAGCACGCTCTCGACCGCCTGGCCATCGGGCAGCTCGACCAGCAGGCGGGCCGAGCCGTCGTCGGCCGGGTGCTCGGAGCGCAGGCGCGCCAGGCCGTCGAGCTGTTGCACCAGCGCCGGCAGGGCCTCGCGCAGCGCGAGCGGCAGGAAATCCTCCGGACGGCGCTTGCCGGCATCCTGCGGCAGCGCGCGCGACCACTGGCGCAGCACGCGYTCCTCGTGGACCGGCTTGGCGCCGAGTTCGCGAAGCTGCTGGCGGAGGGTGGTGATGCGCATGGGAGACGGCGAAGAGGCGCCACAGTCTAACGGGCCACGGCGGGGCCACGTCGAGGGCCGACGCCGAAGCCCGCCTTGCGCGACACTCGCTGCTTCGCATCATCACCGCCCAGACGTACGCCATGACGTTGCCCGCCACGCCCACGCCCCGCTTCGACATCTTCTACAAGTACGACGCCCTGACCCAGCTGCTGTTCGACTACGCCGCCGCGCACCCCGGCCTGGTGCAGGTGCAGTCGATCGGCAAGAGCCACGAAGGCCGCGACATCTGGCTCGCGACCGTCACCAACACCGCGACCGGCCCCGACACCGACAAGCCCGCGTTCTGGGCCGACGGCAACATCCACGCCGCCGAGCTGACGGCCAGCACCACCTGCCTGTACTACCTGCACCACCTGGTGACGCAGTACGGCCAGGGTGACGAGATCGGCCGCCAGGTCACGCAGCTGCTCGACACCCGCGTGATCTACCTGTGCCCGCGCATCAACCCCGACGGCGCCGAGCTCGCGCTGGCCGACCGGCCGCGCCACATCCGTTCGTCGACGCGCAGCTACCCGTACGACGAGGAGCCGGTCGAGGGCCTGACGCTCGAAGACGTGGATGGCGATGGCCGCATGCTGACGATGCGCATCCCCGACCCGCACGGCACCTACAAGAAGTGCCCGCAGGACGAGCGGCTGATGGTGCCGCGCGAGCCCGGCGAGTTCGGCGGCGAGTACTACCGGCTGATGCCCGAGGGCCTGCTGAAGAACTACGACGGGCTGACCGTCAACGTGAACCGCGACCAGGAGGGGTTGGACCTGAACCGCAACTTCCCTTCTGCCTGGCGGCAGGAGTTCGAGCAGGTCGGCGCCGGCCCGTACCCGGCCAGCGAGCCCGAGGTGCGGGCGATGGTCGAGTTCATCCTGAAGCACCCGAACATCGGCGCGGCCATCAGCTACCACACGCACAGCGGCGTGATCCTGCGGCCGATGGGCACGCAGAGCGACGACGACATGATCCCGGAGGACCTGTGGTCGTACAAGCGCTTCAGCGCGATCGGCGAGAAGCTCACGGGCTACCCCGCCATCAGCATCTGGCACGACTTCAAGTACCACCCGAAGGAGGTCATCACCGGCACGCAGGACTGGGTGTACGAGCACCTGGGCGCGCTGTTCT
>NZ_JBFUFP010000596.1:0-3357 GCF_056403375.1 Rhizobacter sp. P2_H2 | reverse complement strand
AACTGATGCCGTCGAGATAGCGCCGGCCGGCCGGATCGATCAGCCACACGCCCTCGGCGCCGGCCACTTCGAGCAGCGGCTGCGTCTCGTGCTGCTTCATCTGGCTGCAGGGGTGCCACACCGCGGCGCGGCTGCGTTCATTCAGGGTCATCATGTCGAGCCTTGCTGCGCCGCGCGCAGCCGTCGTTGGTTCTTGAAGCGCCGCGCCGGGTCGTACGGGAACACGTCGTGCACATGCCCGGCCTGGATGCGCTCCTTGCGACGCTGCCAGAAATCGGCATCCAGCAGGTCGGCATGGTGTTTCATGAACACCTCGCGCACGCCCGGGTGGCCGAGCAGGAACGGCCCGAAGGTCTCGGGAAACACGTCGCGCGGCCCGACCCGGTACCAGACCTCGCCGGAGAGTTCTTCCTCCTCGGTGCGCGCGGCCGGCACGCGGCGGAAGTTGCAGTCGCTCAGGTACTCGATCTCGTCGTAGTCGTAGAACACCACCTTGCCGTTGCGCGTGACGCCGAAGTTCTTCCACAGCATGTCGCCGGGAAAGATGTTCGCGGCAACCAGGTCCTTGATCGCGTTGCCGTACTCGACCACCGCGTGCTCCACCTGCTCGGGCGTCGCCTCCTGCAGGTAGATGTTGAGCGGGATCATCCGGCGCTCGATGTAGACGTGGCGGATCACCAGGTCGTCACCGTCCTGCTCGAGCAGGCTGCCGCAGAAGTGCTTCAGCTCGGCCACCAGCTCGTCGTCGAAGCGCACCCGCGGGAAGGCCACGTTGCTGTACTCCAGCGTGTCGGCCATGCGCCCGACGCGGTCGTGCTGCTTCACGAGCAGGTACTTGCTCTTGATCAGCTCGCGCGTGGTTTCCTTCTGCGGCGGGTAGAAATCCTTGATCACCTTGAACACGTACGGGAACGACGGCAGGTCGAACACCAGCATCACCATGCCCTTGATGCCGGGCGCGATGCGGAACGTGTCGCTGCTGTGGCGCAGGTGCGCGAGCAGGTCGCGGTAGAAGATGTTCTTGCCCTGCTTCTGCAGGCCGAGCGCGCTGTACAGCTCCGAGCGCGGCTTGCGCGGCATCAGCGAACGCAGGAACTGCACATACGCCGACGGGATCTCCATGTCGACCAGGAAGTACGCACGCGCGAAGCTGAACAGCATCAGCAGGTCGTCCTCGCTGAGCAGCACGGTGTCGATCGTGAGCCCCTTGCCGCCGGCGCTGTGCAGGATCGGCAGCGCGAACGGCGTCTCGCGGAAGCCGTTGATCACCTTGCCGACCGCGTAGGCGCCCTTGTTGCGGAAGAACAGCGAGCTCAGCACCTGGATCTGGAAGTTCGCGCGCGGCCGGAAATCGCCCATCTGCGCGGTGACGGCGGCCAGCACGTGGTCGATGTCGCGATCGAGATCCTCGAACTCGCAGGCCAGCTGGAAGTTGTGCACCACGCGCAGCCAGGTCTCGCGCAGCGTCTCGCGCGTCGGGTAGTAGGCGCGGTAGGTCGGCTGCGATGCCGGTTCGTCGTTCTCGATGTACTCGGTCGACACGGCCGGGCGCACGAAGATGAAGTCGTTGTTGAAGTAGCTGCGGTGCAGGATCTTCGTCGTCACCGAGTTGAAGAAGGTCTCGGCGAGCTCGGGCTGGTGGTGGTTGGTCAGCAGGCCGATGTAGTGCAGCTTGGCTTCCTGCCAGGCCTCGGACGACAGGCTCGCGGCATCGAACTCGGTCTGCAGCCGTTCGACGGCCTCGTCGACGCGCACGTCGTAGAACTCGATGCGCTCGCGCTGCGCGCGCTGCTGGCCGTGCCAGTCGGCGCTCTCGAAGCGCTGCTTGGCGCCGGCGCTGGCCGCGCGGAACAACCGATAGTGGCGGTTGAAGCCGTCGAGCATCGCCTGTGCGATGCCGAACGCGCGCGCGTCGGTGAGGGCCTGCGGGAACATGCGCCGCCGCGGTTCAGCCGACCGCCCCCATCGAGGCATAGCGCGACTGCAGCCCGGCCAGCGCGTCGTCGTACGCCGTGCCGACCTGCTCCGGGCCGGCGATGGTGATCTTCATGTCCTGCAGCAGGCCGTTGTACAGGCCGTAGAACCAGCCGTGGATGACCAGCTCCTGGCCGCGCCGCCAGGCCTCCTCGACCACCGTGGTGTGGCAGACGTTGCGCGCCTGCTCGATCACGTTCAGCTCGCACAGCGCATCGACGCGGCGCGATTCCTGCACGGTGTCGAGCCAGGCCTGGTGCTTGTTGCGCACGTCCTTGACGTGGCTGATCCAGTTGTCGGCCAGGCCGACGCGCCGGTCGTGCAGCGCCGCCGCCACGCCGCCGCAGCCGGAATGGCCGACCACGATGATGTGCTTGACCTTCAGCATGTCGGTGGCGAACTGGATCACCGACAGGGCGTTCAGGTCGGAGTGCACCACCACGTTGGCGACGTTGCGGTGCACGAACAGCTCGCCCGGCGCCAGGTCGACCAGCTCGTTGGCCGGCACGCGGCTGTCGGCGCAGCCGATCCACAGGTACTGCGGCGCCTGCTGCTTCAGCAGGCCGGTGAAGAAGCCCGGCGTGCGTGCTTCGGTGCGCTGCGCCCACAGGCGGTTGCTGTCCAGGAGTTCTTGCAGGTCGGTCGTCATGATGTTGCAGTGCAGCGAAGACGCGGCAGTGTAAGCAGTTGCGGATTTGCTCTCGCCCTCTCAGGCCAGCAGCCGGGTGATGAGGGGCGCGGGCTCGCCGTCGATCCAGCGGTGGGCGCGCTTGCCCTCGACCGAGGCGACGGCTTCGACGAGACGGCCTTGCGCATCCAGGCGCACCGCCGCACTGTCGTCGCAGGCCAGGCACTCGCCGGCATGGTCGCGCGCGACCTGCTCGACGAGCGGCCGGCGCCACGATTCGCCGTCGTAGTGCGGGCAGAAGCTGCCGGCCGCGAAGCCGAGGCCCGGCTTCACGCCGCCGCCGGGCACGCTGTCGGTGACGTAGCGGTCGAACCAGCAGTTCGCGCCGGCACTGATGCCGGCCAGCACGCCGCCGGCATCGAGCAGGTCGGCGAAGGCGGCCGCCAGGTCGTAGAGCTGCCACACCGCGAGCATCGCCGGCGTGTTGCCGCCGCCGACGTAGACGACGTCGCTCGCGAGCACCTCGGCGCGCAGGTCGAGCCCGCGGTCGAACTGGAACAGCGGCAGGTGGCGGGCCTCGCAGTCGAGCTTCGCGAAGGCCTTGTAGAAGCGCAGCAGGTAGTCGGGGCTGTCGCCGCTGGCGGTGCCGACGAAGCTCACGCGCGGGCGGGGCCGGCGGGCGAGCGAGAGGATCCARGTGTCGAGGCGGGGGTTGTCCGGCTCCATCGAGAAGCCGCCCCCGCCCAACGCGACGA
>NZ_JBFUFP010000595.1:0-3360 GCF_056403375.1 Rhizobacter sp. P2_H2 | reverse complement strand
GCGTCACGCTGCGCCTGAACACGCGGGCCACCGCCGGGCTGCTGGTGGCCGGCGACTTCGACCGCGTGCTGCTCGCCACCGGTGTGACGCCGCGCGACCCGAAGATCCCCGGCCAGGAGCTGCCGCACGTGCTCAGCTACATCGACGTGCTGCTGCAGCGCAAGCCGGTGGGCGACAAGKTGGCGGTGATCGGCGCGGGCGGCATCGGCTTCGACGTGGCGGAGTTCCTCGTCACGCCGCCGGGACACTCGCCGACGATGGACCTCGCCGAATGGCGGGCGGAGTGGGGCGTGGCCGATCCGTCCGAGGTGCGCGGCGGCGTCGTGCCGGCGCGGCCCGCGCCGGCGGCGCGGCMGGTGGTGTTGCTGCAGCGCAAGAGCGGCAAGCTCGGCAAGGGGCTCGGCAAGACGACCGGCTGGATCCACCGCGCGGCCTTGCAGATGAAGCAGGTCGAGATGATCGGCGGCGTCAACTACGAGCGCATCACGCCGCAGGGCCTGTTCGTCACCTACGGCGAAGAGCGGCGCGACGGCCAGCTGATCGAGTGCGACACCGTGGTGTTGTGCGCCGGCCAGCTGCCGCTGCGCGAGCTGCTGGAACCGCTGCGTGCGTCGGGTGTGACCGCTGACTTGATCGGTGGCGCCGACGAGGCGAGCGAGCTGGATGCGAAGCGAGCCATCGACCAGGGCACACGGATTGCCCTGGCGCTTGAATGAACCGATTGCTGCGTACCGCCTTCGTCAGCCTGCTGTTCTGCCTCACCGGCCTGGGCGGCTGCGCCAGCCTGCCGCCACCGCAGCCGCATGCGCCGGTGCAGGCGCTGGCCGATCCGGAGAACACCGCGCTCGGCAAGTTCGTCGCGGCGAACGCGCCGGCGCCGGACATCTCGGGCTTCCGCGTGCTGGCGTCGGGCGACGATGCGTTCGCCGCGCTGACCGCGCTCGCCGACCGGGCGCAGAAGACGCTGGACCTGCAGTACTACCTGATCCGCAGCGATGAATCGTCGCGCGCGCTGATGCAGCGCGTGCGTGCGGCCGCTGACCGCGGCGTGCGCGTGCGGCTGCTGATCGACGACCTGAACACCGCCGGCCAGGACGATGCGCTGCTGCGGCTGACGCAGCACCCGCGCATCGAGGTGCGGCTGTACAACCCGTTCCCGTCGGGCCGCATGGCGACCTTGAGCCGCGTGATGGCGTCGCTGACCGACGCGGCCCGCATCAACCACCGCATGCACAACAAGATGTTCGTCGCCGACAACGCGCTGGCCGCGACCGGTGGGCGCAACCTGGGCGATGCCTACTTCGTGCAGAGCGCGCAGAGCAACTTCCTCGACATCGACGTGCTGGTCGCCGGGCCGGCCGTGAAGGCGCTGTCGGCGGTGTTCGACGGGTTCTGGAACGACCCGCTGGCGTACCCGATCGGCCTGGTGGTCGATGTGCCGCCCGCATCCGTGTCTCCAGCGGCGAGYCAGGCTGAAGCGCCCGAGCACCCGGCGAGCGCGCTGGCCGGAGAACCCGCGGCCTCGGCACCGGCGATCGTCGCGAACGCCGCCCGGTCGACGCTCGGCACCGAGCTGGCACGCAACCAGCTGAAGCTGGTGTGGGCGCCGTCGCGCGTGCTGGCCGACAAGCCGACCAAGGCCAGCGCGCCGGCCACCGAGGAGGCGCCCGCGCCGGCGCACGAGGTGATCAGCGACGACGTCGAGGGCCTGTTGCGCGGCGCGCGCAGCGAGGTCGTGCTGATCTCGCCGTACTTCGTGCCCGGCGCGCGCGGCATGGCGCTGATCGACGACCTGAAGCGCCGCGGCGTGCGCCTGCGCGTGCTGACGAACTCGCTGGCCACCACCGACGCGCCGGCGGTGCACATCGGCTATGCGCGCTACCGCGAGCAGATGCTGAAGGCCGGCGTCGACCTGCGCGAGCTGCGCGTGCACCTGGACCTGCCGCGCAGCAAGGTCGGCTCGTTCGGTTCGTCGCAGGCCTCGCTGCATGCCAAGGTGCTGGTGATCGACCAGCGCGACGTGCTGATCGGCTCGATGAACATGGACCCGCGCTCGGCCCGGCTGAACACCGAGATGGGCGTCGTGATGCACAGCCCGGAGATCGCGCGCCAGCTGCTGCAGCTGGTCGACGAGGTCGGCAGCGCCAACAGCTACAGGCTGTCGCTCGACGCCGACGGCCGGCTGCTGTGGACGCTGTCGCCGCCCGGCGGCGCGCCGAAGGTGCTGACCAGCGAGCCGGAGGCGAGCCTGTGGCTGAGGCTGACGGTGAAGCTGCTGTCGCCGTTCGCGCCGGAGGAGATGTTGTGAGGATGCTGCGCGCCGATGCGGCCTCCGACTGTATTTCACGCTGATTTCATGACCAGTTCACCTGTCCCGCTTGCGGCACTGAGATGATGCCGCCCGTGCGCCGTCAAGAGCATGGCGCGGCTGGGAGGGGGAGAACCCGTGGGATTGAATCGAAAGCAATGGGCCGGCGTCGCCGTCGCGGTGGTGCTGGTGGGCGGCGGGATCGCGGTCGCAACGCTCGGCTGGTCGCGCTTCGGCGGCAACATCAACGCACTCGAGGTGGACCTCGGGCATCCGCTGGCCTATGTGTCGACGCCGGCGCTGTCGCGCCTGCCGCGCGACCTGGTCAAGGCGCCGGTGCTGCGCGACGTGCTGACCGAGGACTTCGCGTTCTATTACGAGGAGCATGAGAGCCGCCTCGGCCTGCAGGGCGCGCTGAAGCGCATCGCGTTCGAGCACGACACCACGCTCGGCGACAAGCTGATCGAGCTGGCGCTCGACGAGCCGGCCGAGATGGCGTTCTGGACCGATGCCAAGGGCGCGCCGCGCCACTGGGTGATCGCGATGACGCGCGGCGTGCTGGCGCGCACGCTGCAAGGCGCCGCCGCGCTCGCCACCAACGACCGCCAGCTCAGCGTGATCGACCAGATCCGCGTCAACGGCGAGACGCTGCCGGTGTACGCGCTGACGCTGTCGCCGCGCCGCACGCTGACGCTGTCGCCGCGCCGCACGCTGGCGCTGGTGGCGCAGGGCAACCGCGTCGTCGTGCTCAGCGACCCCGGCCTGCTGTTCGACAGCGAACGCCAGGTCGACGCCAAGTCGCGCGACACCGTGGCCGCGCTGTTGTCGGCCGATGCGAAGACGCAGGCGGTGTACCGGCGCGACTTCGGCCTGGGCGAGGCGGGCAACGGCCACACCCTGGTCGCCGACGCGCGGCTGATGTCGTTCGGCTACCAGCACTTCTTCCCCGGCCTGAAGGCCTTGCGCTTCGACCTCGCGCCGGGCGGCGCGGTGCTGGCCACGCACCTGCGCGTGGACAAGCCCGCGGCGCTGCCGGCCGCGCCGGCCGACCG
>NZ_JBFUFP010000594.1:0-3363 GCF_056403375.1 Rhizobacter sp. P2_H2 | reverse complement strand
CTCGTTGCCTGCGCCGTGCAGGCGCAGACCACGGTCCCGTTCAAGATGGGGGGCCAGCCGCAAGGCTCGGTGCCCTTCAAGGAGACGCACGCGAGATGAATCGAATGGGAGACGCGTTCGATCACCTGCACTTGGCCGATCGAAAGAAGGAGCTCGAGACCTCGCTGCATTTCGCAGTGGTTCGCGGACAGGAGCCTGGACGATGAACATCATCGGAGTGAGGCGTGCGATCGCTTCCAGGTTTCCAGTCGAAGCGGCCGATGCTGACGACTTCTTGGCACAGTGCGTCGAGAATCTGATGTCGGGGCTGAAGGCCGATGCCAGGCGATGGGCTTGGCCGATGATTCCTCCCAATCTCAAAAAGTTGTTCATTGACTTTTGGGGTGAACCGGACGTCTGACCGCGCATGGACATTCCCTGCTACAAGTCACCCACATGAACATTCGCGAGCTTCAGCCGCAGGAACTTCAGCCGCTGCTCCGCCTGTACACGCACCTGCACGAGCATGACGACCCGCCGCCGCCCATCTCAGCCATCGAGGCCGTCTGGGCTGAGGCTCTCGCCAATCCACGGATCAAGTACTTCGGCGGCTTTGCCGAAGCCGATCTGGTCTCGAGCTGCACGCTCACCGTCATTCCGAACCTCACTCGCGCTTGCCGGCCCTACGGGCTGATCGAGAACGTCGTCACCCATGCGGCGCATCGTGGGCAAGGCTGGGGCAAAGCCCTCCTTGCGCAGGCCCTGGCTGAAGCCTGGAAGCAAGGGTGCTACAAGGTCATGCTGCTCACCGGCCGCAAGGACGAAGGCACTTTGCAGTTCTACGAGCAAGCGGGATTCGATCGCCACGGAAAGCAAGCCTTCGTGGCGAAGCCCGCAGATGGGGGGGGACAGCAAGGTGGAAGCACCACGATGACATCGATCAATCGGCACTTCAGGCTCGAAGGCTGGCTCATGGTCGGCGTCTTTCTGGCCCCGTTCGCGCTGGGACTCATTGCGGCCCTGGTGCTCCGCGTTTGTGGCCCCAGGCAAGAACTCCGTCGACTCTCCCGATGCGGCCATTGCAGCGTCAAGGCAGGCCTGGCGCTCCATCTCCGAGAAGACGAGCCAGTCGTCATTCAGTCCAGCCAGCACGGCTCGATTCGAGCCTTACTCCGCGACGCTGGAAGACGGCGTCTGGGTCGTGCGTGGCACCGCTGCAGCCGGCTACCGAGGAGAGATTCTCGTCACGCGGGTTCGGCAAGGTGACGGCACCGTCGAGGTGAGGAGCGAGGCCATCAAATGACCAGCGCCACGACAAGCATGACTTCCATCTTTCTGATCCGCCATGGCGCCTACGACGAAGGGCAGGTCGACGGCGTGGGCCCGCACGTCGATCTCGGGCTGTCCGATGAGGGGAAACTGCAAGCGCAGGCACTCGCCGACAGGCTTCGCCTCGGCAAGGAAATCCACGCCGACGCCCTCTACGCCAGCACGCTGCCAAGAGCTCGGCAGACTGCGGACATCCTGGCCCCGGCGCTCGGCCTTTCTGCCGTGCTGGAACAAGACCTGGAGGAATGGCGGAGCGACGACGGCACGATGGACACCAACGAGTTCACCACCCTCTGGCAGAGCCTGAGCGAGCGAGACCGGCAATTCCATCGCTTCGCCCCTGGCTGCGAAACCACCATCGAGTTCAGTGCCCGGGTGCAATCGGCACTCCACGCGATCGTCAAGAAACACCTCGGGCAGACCGCCGTGCTCGTGGTCCATGGCGGCGTGATCCAGGTGGCCTTTCAGTACTTCTTCGGCTACGGAGATGCCGCCTTTCGGCGCGCCTACCCTGCTGTCGGCTACACCTCCATCACCCACTGGAACCTGCCAATGAACACCAGCAAGTGGGTCCTCGAATCATCGAATGACAGGCATCATCTGAGAAGGTCTGCGTGAGTCCGCTCCGCCGCTAGAATCGCTCCCGATCCCGTGCCTCCTGCGCCGGGACGCCTTCCCCGGAACATCCCACCCATCGGTGCGGCCTATCGCCAAGCGAACCCGTCTTCGTTCCCGACCTTGAATCGTCGACCGCGTTGTTTCTCCCGCTGAAGCCGGAGACCCACGCGCTCGCCTGCTGACCCCCTCAGTTTCGTTGTCCCGACCGGCTGCGCATCGACGCAGCCGCGCGAAGCTGTGCGACTGCCATCCACATGCCATGACCTCCCAATCCTCTCCCCGTCTTCACGATGTCGTCATCGCCGGCGCCGGCCCCGTCGGCCTATTCCTCGCCTGCGAGCTCGCGCTGGCCCGGCTCGACGTGCTGGTCCTCGAACGGGCCGACAGCCCCGCAACCCCGTTGAAGGCAGCGCCGCTCGGCACCCGCGGCCTGTCCGTCGCGACCGGCGAGGCGCTCCACCGCCGCGGGCTCCTCGACGACCTCCGTGCCACCGCGGCGGCTGCAACGGGCGCTCCACGCAAAGCCCAGGCCGGTCATTTCGCGGGCATCGCGATCGACGCCGCCAGGATCGACCCGTCTCGCTGGACGTACCGCCTGCCGAACCCGGCCTCCAGCAACTTCGCAGCCGACATGGCATCGGTGGAGTCGGTCCTCACGGCGCGGGCGCTCACGCTGGGCGTCGACATCCGCCGCGGGCTGGCGGTCACCGGGTTCGATGACCGCGGCGACCACGTCCTCGTCCACACCGGGAGCCTCTCGGTCCAGGCGAAGTGGCTGGTCGGCTGCGATGGTGGCCGCAGCACGGTTCGCAAGCTGGGCGACTTCGAGTTCCCCGGCACCGAGCCCGAATTCACCGCGTACTCGGCGCTGGTGGACATCGCCGACCCCGAGAAGCTGCGCCCCGGTCGCAATGCCACACCCGTCGGCTTCTACATGAACCAGCCGGGCCAGATCGCCATCGCCGACTTTGATGGCGGCGCCTTCAACCGATCGGAGGCGATCACGCTCGAGCACCTGCAGGTGGTGCTTCGCCGCGTGTCGGGCACCGATGTCACGCTGTCCGCCGTCCACCTCGCCACCAGCTTCACCGACCGCGCGCGGCTCGTCACGGCGTACCGCAAGGGCCGCGTGTTGCTCGCCGGCGATGCGGCGCACATCCATTCCGCACTCGGCGGCCAGGGCCTGAACGCGGGCCTGGGCGACGCGATGAACCTCGGCTGGAAACTCGCGGCCACGGTCCGCGGCACGGCGCCTGCCGGGCTGCTCGACACCTACCAGGCGGAGCGGCACCCGGTGGGGCAGTGGCTGCTGGACTGGACGCGCGCGCAAGTCGCGATCATGCGGCCGGGTCCGCAGGGGCGGGCCCTCGAAAGCATCCTGCGCGACCTGATGAGCACACCCGACGGGTCCACCTACTTTGCCGGGCAGCTGTGGGA
>NZ_JBFUFP010000593.1:0-3377 GCF_056403375.1 Rhizobacter sp. P2_H2 | reverse complement strand
GGCGCGTGCCGTCCTCGTGCTCGTGGCGGATCGCGATCGCGTCCGGCGTCTCGCGCGCCCAGCGGGCGCAGCAGGCCTCGCCGATGTTGAAATCCGCCGGCACCTGCCAGCGGAAGGTGGAATGCAGGGCCGCGTAGGAATCGGCCATGCCCATTGACTCAGGCGCCGAAGCGGGCCAGCTCATCGCCGGTGATGCGGCAGATGCGCCAGTCGGGCAGCATCGTCGCGCCCATGCGCTCGTAGAAGCGGATGGCGTTCTCGTTCCAGTCGAGCACGCTCCACTCGAAGCGGCCGTAGCCGCGATCGACCGCCAGCCGCGCGAGCCGCGTCAGCATGGCCTCGCCGACGCCCTCGCCGCGGTGCGCGGGCTGCACGTACAGGTCTTCGAGGTAGAGCCCCGGCTGCGCGAGGAAGGTGGAGAAGTTGGTGAAGAACAGCGCGAAGGCGATCACCTCGCCGTCGGCCTCGGCCACCATCGCCTCGGCGACGGCCTTTTCGCCGAACAGGTGCGGCCGCAGCTTCTCGGGGGTGACCTGCAGCAGGTGGGTCAGTTTCTCGAACTCGGCGAGTTCGCGGATCAGGCCGACGATCGGCACGACATCGCGCAGTTCGGCGGCGCGCAGCGCGTAGGCGGGGTTGCCGTCGAGCGGCATCGGGGAGGAGGGCATCCGCCGATTGTCTCTCAGCCTCTACCCTTCAGCCCCCGTCCCTCGGCCCCCCAGATCAGGCGGCCAGCCGCTCCCAGGCGGCGGCCGGGGTGGCGCGCGCCGGCTGCGGCCAGATCACGCAGACGGTGCGCGGGGGCAGCAGGTGCTGGCGAAAGAACGCGACGGCCCGCGCGGGGTGCGCCGCTGCCAGCACGGCGCGGATGGCCGGCTCGCCGGCCGCGGCGTCCAGCACCACGTTCGAGCCGGTCGAGCCCATCACACCGATGCGCCCCGGCGGGTGGCCGCGGTCCAGCAGGTAGTCGACGGCGCCGAGCAGGTCGTCGCGCTCGCGCTGCCCGGAGCCGCCACGCCGCTGGATCACCAGCACCGACAGGCCTTGCGTGCGCAGCGCCTGTGCCAGCGCGCGGTTGCGCCGGCCGTCACGACCGTTGACCAGGACCACCGCGGCGCGTCCGCCCGGCACCGGCAGGTACTCGGCGCGGACCAACGCCCGGCCACCGCGTGCCGCGAAACCCACCGTGTCGAGCACCGATCCGGCGCGCGCCGGTGGCTTCGGGCGCACCCGTGCGCGGCGGTACGCCGCTGTCAGCCAACCCGTGGCGCAGGCGATGGCGCATCCCGATGCGATGAGCGGCCATGGCGAGCTGAAGTCCATGATGAAAAATCCCCCTGAGCGAAACCGAGTGTCCGAATCCACGCTCTCGCCGTCCTTCAATGTCCTGAAGCCGGCCTGAATCGTTCTGAAAGTCGGTGTCATCGCGTAAATTCGCCGGCTTGGAGGATCCCCTTTGCCTGACCACTACCGCTTCGGACACGTCGCGCTGAATCCGGCCACCCGCCAGTTGCTGATCGACGGCCAGCCGGCGCTGCTGGGCGCGCGCGCCTTCGACCTGCTGCAGGCGCTGGTCGAGCGCAGCGACCGGCTGGTGTCCAAGGGCGAACTGCTGGACCTCGTCTGGCCCGGCCTCGTGGTCGAGGAGAACAACCTGCAGGTGCACGTCTCGGCGCTGCGCAAGCTGCTGGGCGCGCAGGCGATCGCGACCGTGCCCGGGCGTGGCTACCGCTTCACGATGGCCGCGCAGGCGCCTGCCGTGTCCTCCCCCGCACCTGCACCTGCCCCCGCGCTGGCCGCGGCCGCCGTGCCGCCGCGCGACACCCTGCCCGAGCGGCCGGTCGCGCTGCTCGGCCGCGAGCGGGAGCTGCCCGAGCTGCTCGCGCAACTCGACCGCTCGGGCCTGGTGACGCTGGTCGGGCCCGGCGGCATCGGCAAGACCACGCTCGCCCGCGCCGCGGCCCAGGCCGGGCGCCAGGCCTGGGCCGACGGCGTTGCCTGGGTCGAGCTCGCCTCGCTGACCGACGCCTCGCTGATCAGCGGCGCGGTCGCACAGGCGTTGTCGCTGCAGCTGGTGGTCGGCGGCGATGCGCAGGCCGCGCTGCTGTCGTCGATCCGCAACCTGCAGGCCCTGCTGGTGCTCGACAACGCGGAGCACCTGGTGGAGGCGGTGGCGCCGCTGGTGCAGGCGCTGCAGCGGGCCGCGCCCGGGCTGCGCATCCTGGTGACGAGCCAGGTGCCGCTGCACCTCGCCGGCGAGCGGCTGCTGCGCATCGAGGCGCTCGCCGTGCCGCCCGACGGCAGTGCCGCCGAGCCGGCCCGCCAGCACGGTGCGATCGCGCTGTTCTGCGAGCGCGCGCAGGCGGTCGACCGGCGCTTTGCGCTGACCGACGCCAACGTCGGCGCGGTGACCGAGATCTGCCGCCGCCTCGACGGCGTGCCGCTGGCGCTGGAACTGGCGGCGGCGCGCGTGCCGCTGCTGGGCGTGGCCGGCATCGCGTCGCGGCTGGACGACCGCTTCCGCCTGCTCGCCAGCAGCGTGCGCGGCACGCCGACCCGCCAGCAGACGCTGCAGGCGGCGCTCGACTGGAGCCTCGGGCTGCTCGCACCGGCGCAGCGCGCGCTGTTCGATTCGCTCGGCGTGTTCGCCGGCGGCTTCACGCTGCCGCTGGCCGGCGCCGTGCTGGCCGACGGCAGCGATCCGGACGGCTGGGCCGCGATCGACGGGCTGGCGCTGCTGTCGGACCACTCGCTGGTGCAGGTGAGCGCCGACGATCCGCCGCGCTATGCGCTCAGCGAGAGCGCGCGCGCCTACGCGCAGGCGCGCCTCGCGGACGACCCGCGCGCCCACGCGCTGCGCGGCCGGCATGCGCGCGCGCTGCGCGAGTTCTTCGCCGCCGCGCAGGGCGACTGGCTGCGCATGCCGGATGCCCCGTGGCTCGCGCTCTACGAACCCGAGCTCGACAACCTGCGCGCCGCGCTCGCGTGGTCGCAGCAGCACGACCCCGAGACGCTGGTCGCGCTGGTCGGCGCCGCCGCGCCGCTGTGGCACCACCTGTCGCTGCACGCCGAAGCGAGGCGCTGGCACGAGATCAGCGAGGCGATGGTCGATGACAACGTTCCCAAGCCGCTGGCCKCCGCCTGGTGGCGGGCCGCGCAATGGGTGTGGGCGGAGGGCTCGCCGGGCCGCTCGCGCGGCGCGGCCGACCATGCGCAGGCGCTGTACCGCGCGCTCGGCGACGAACACGGCCTGTATGCGCAGCTGACCGGGCTGGCCGGTCTGTGGCAGGCGCCGAACCCGGCGGCGCGCGCGGCGCTGGACGAGGCACTGGCGCTGGAGCGCCTGGACTGGCCGGCGCGCGAGCGCGCCTGGGGCC
>NZ_JBFUFP010000592.1:0-3379 GCF_056403375.1 Rhizobacter sp. P2_H2 | reverse complement strand
AGACCCTGCTGGCCGACGCCTGCGACACGCTGATGCAGCGCTTCTACGGCGCCTCGGAACAGATCCGCGTCCTGCGCGAACGCCCCCACTCGGGCGAGGAAAGCGACCAGGTCTTCAGCGGCGTCATGCAGGATCTGGGCGGCGCGGTCACCGCGCTGCAGTTCCAGGACATGGCGTCCCAGCTGATCCATCACACCAACCGCCGGTTGCGCAACTGCGTCGACCGGCTGGCCCGCGAGGCCTTCGCGGATGACGAAGACGGTGAGACCGTGGTCGAGGAAGCCCCGTTGCGACCCAACCCGGTGACCCAGGCCGAAATGGATGTCGGCTCCATCGAGTTGTTCTAGGCCGCCCCTCAAGACTTCAGTCCCACCTACCGAAACAGTTTTCGAGAAATCCGGAGAAACCCATGCATTCCATCCTCGCCGTCGACGATTCCGCCTCCATGCGCCAGATGGTGTCCTTCACGCTGAAGAGCGCCGGCTACAACGTCGTCGAGGCCGTGGACGGCCAGGACGCGTACGAGAAGACCAGCGGTCGCGACTTCGACCTCGTGCTGACCGACCAGAACATGCCCCGCATGGACGGCATCAGCCTGACCAAGAAGCTGCGCGACAACCCGAAGTTCAAGAGCACGCCGATCCTGATCCTGACCACCGAGTCGAGCGACCAGATGAAGCAGGCAGGCCGCAGCGCCGGCGCCACCGGCTGGCTGGTCAAGCCGTTCGATCCGGCCAAGCTGATCGAAGTCATCAAGAAGGTCGTGCGCTGAGCTTCGCGGCTCGCGCACCGACCTGTTCGCCATCGACCAATAACGACATTCCATCCAGGAGCACGCCATGGGCGAGATGACCTCCGAAGGCTCTCAGCTGAGCGCCGGCATCGACCTGAGCCAGTTCTATCAGGTCTTCTTCGAGGAAGCGGGCGAGAACCTCGACCGCATGGAGAAGCTGCTGCTCGACCTCGACATCGAGTCGGCCGACGACGAAGAGCTCAACGCGATCTTCCGCTGCGCCCACTCGATCAAGGGCGGCGCCGCGACCTTCGGCTTCTCCGACGTCGCCGAGCTGACGCACCAGATGGAGACGCTGCTGGACAAGCTGCGCCGCCATGAACTGACCCCGACCGCGCCGATGGTCGACGTGCTGCTGCAATCGGGCGACGCGCTGCGCGCCCAGCTGGCACGCCACCAGGGCAACGGCGGCGACGAACTCGACACCACCGAGCTGCTGTTCAACATCCGCGCGATGGTCGCCGGCGAGGCCCCCCCGGCCGCCACCACCAGCGCCGCACCCGCCGCCGCACCGGCCGCGAAGCCCAAGGCGGCCGCACCGGCTTCGGCGATGCCCGCCCCGTCGGTCGCCGGCCACGCCCGCGTGCTCGAGCTGCGCGTCGGCCCGCTGAAGAACCTGACGGACGCCGACAACCTGGTCGAGCTGTTCAAGGAAATCACCGACCTCGGCACCATCGAGCCGCTGGACAACGGCATGTCGGCCGACGGCATGCGCCGCTTCAAGATCTGCACCACCAGCAGCGACAGCGACCTGCTGGACCTGTTCACCTTCCACGTGGCGCGCGAGCAGGTTGCACTGCTGCCGCTCGGCCCCGGCTACGGCTTCCATGAAGGCTCGCCGGGTGCCCCGGCCGCCACCGCGCCGAGCGAGGCCGACCTCGGCTACGGCTTCTTCGACGACGCCCCGGGCGCACCGAACGCCGCCGCCGCCCCGGCCGCCGACGCCGCGCCGTCCGCCGACGCTGCCGCGCCGGTCGAGTCCGCCAAGCCTGCTGCCAAGCCGGTCGCGAAGGCCGAGAAGGCCCCGGCCGCCGCGGTCGAGGCCTCGACGCTGCGCGTGTCGGTCGAGAAGGTCGACCAGCTGATCAACCTGGTCGGCGAACTCGTGATCACCCAGGCCATGCTGGCCCAGAACAGCCAGGGCCTGGACCCGGCGCTGTACCAGCAGCTGGCCGCCGGCCTTGCCGACCTGGACCGCAACACCCGCGATCTGCAGGAATCGGTGATGTCGATCCGCATGATCCCGATGTCGATGGTGTTCAGCCGCTTCCCGCGCATGCTGCGCGACCTGGCCGCCAAGCTCGGCAAGAAGGTCGACTTCGTGACGCTCGGCGAAGCCACCGAACTGGACAAGGGCCTGGTCGAGAAGATCACCGACCCGCTGACCCACCTGGTGCGCAACAGCTGCGACCACGGCATCGAGACCCCCGCCGACCGCGTCGCCAAGGGCAAGCCCGAGACCGGCACGATCACGCTGAGCGCGTCCCACCAGGGCGGCTCGATCGTCATCGAGGTGCGCGACGACGGTCGCGGCCTGTCGCGCGAGAAGCTGCTGAAGAAGGCCCGCGAGCGCGGCATCCCGGCCCCCGACTCGATGACCGACCAGGAGGTGTGGGGCCTGATCTTCGCCCCCGGCTTCTCGACCGCCGATGTGGTGACGGACGTGTCCGGCCGCGGCGTCGGCATGGACGTGGTCAAGAAGAACATCACCGCACTGGGCGGCACCGTCGAGATCGATTCGGCCGAAGGCTACGGCATGCGCGTCTCGGTGCGCCTGCCGCTGACGCTGGCCATCATGGACGGCATGTCGGTGGGCGTCGGCGAAGAGGTCTACATCCTCCCGCTGTCGTCGGTGATCGAGTCGTTCCAGGTGCAGCCCGACATGGTCAAGACGATCGGTGGCTCCGGCCGCGTGGTCGAGGTGCGCGACGAGTACATGCCGGTGCTGGAGATGGAGCACGTGTTCAACGTGCCGCGCTTCGACTTCGAGCACGTCAGCGGGATCATGGTGGTGGTCGAGGCCGAAGGCGGCCGCGTCGCGCTGCTGGTCGACGAGCTGCTCGGACAGCAGCAGGTCGTCGTGAAGAACCTCGAAGCCAACTACCGCAAGGTCAACGACGTGTCGGGCGCCACCATCATGGGTGACGGCCGCGTGGCGCTGATCCTGGACGTGGGCAGCCTGGTGCGCCGCTCGCGCCACTGACGCTCTTGCCACTGAGACCGGCCCGCGCGAGCGGGCCCCCTTTCGAACAACCGGAGCAGAGTCATGAAGTTGAATGACGTTCGTGTCGGAGTCCGCCTGGGTGGCGGATTTGCCGTCACCCTGGCGCTCCTGTGCCTGATCATGGTCGTCGGCGTCTGGCGCCTGGGCAGCATCGCCCAGGCCACCCAGCAGATGATGGCCGAGCCGCTCGCCAAGGAGCGCCTGGCCGCCGAATGGGCACGCAACGTGTCGATCGGCGTGACCCGCGGCAAGGCGATCGCCAAGAGCCCGGATGCCACGCTCGAAGCGCTGTTCACCGACGATGCCAAGGCCTCGACGGTGCGCGCCAACGAGATCACCCAGGCGCTGAAGGCCTTCCCGAC
>NZ_JBFUFP010000591.1:0-3381 GCF_056403375.1 Rhizobacter sp. P2_H2 | reverse complement strand
CGTCGTCGCTCATCTTCGCGACCATCTCCAGCATCTTCGGATGGCGGCCGAAGAAGTTCTTGCGCACGAAGGCGCCGTCGTTCGCCTTGAAGGCCTGGTAGTCGCCGTCGACGGTGTCCATCATCACCTTGCGCAGGATGCCGTCCTTGTCCTTGGCGAGCAGCGGATCCCAGTAGCTGCCCCACAGCAGCTTGATGACGTTCCAGCCGGCACCGCGGAACTCGCCTTCGAGCTCCTGGATGATCTTGCCGTTGCCGCGCACCGGGCCGTCCAGGCGCTGCAGGTTGCAGTTGACGACGAAGATCAGGTTGTCGAGCTTCTCGCGCGCGGCCAGGCCGATCGCGCCCAGCGATTCGGGTTCGTCCATCTCGCCGTCGCCGCAGAACACCCACACCTTGCGGTTCTCGGTGTTCGCGATGCCGCGGGYGTGCAGGTATTTCAGGAAACGCGCCTGGTAGATCGCCATCAGCGGGCCCAGGCCCATCGAGACGGTCGGGAACTGCCAGAACTCGGGCATCAGCTTCGGGTGCGGGTAGCTCGAGATGCCCTTGCCGTCGACCTCCTGGCGGAAGTTCAGCAGCTGCTCCTCGGTCAGCCGGCCTTCCATGTAGGCGCGGGCGTAGACGCCGGGCGACGAGTGGCCCTGGATGTACAGCAGGTCGCCGCCATGGCCTTCGCTCTCGGCGTGCCAGAAGTGGTTGAAGCCGGTGCCGAACATCGTCGCGAGCGACGCGAACGACGAGATGTGGCCGCCCAGGTCGCCGCCGTCGGCCGGGTGCAGGCGGTTCGCCTTCACCACCATCGCCATCGCGTTCCAGCGCATGTAGGCGCGCAGGCGCTCCTCGATGTCGACGTTGCCGGGGGAATGCTCCTCCTGGTCGACCGGGATCGTGTTGACGTAGGCCGTGTTCGCCGAGAACGGCACGTCGATGCCGGCCTGCCGGGCGTGGTCGATCAGCTGTTCGAGCAGGAAGTGCGCGCGTTCACCGCCTTCCGCACCGATCACCGCCGACAGGGCGTCCAGCCATTCGCGGGTTTCCTGCGAATCGGCGTCGTTCGCCGCTGCACCGAGGAATGACTCCGGGTTTGCTGCCATGCATGTCTCCGTCAAGTTGAACTTTTTCAGGCGGCGGGAGTGTCGCACAACTCCAAAGGCTTTCCAAATTGCGCGATCTCGTTTCGTATTGTGGGATTTACGGGCATCCGACAGCGCTGCCGCATCGTCCCCAGGTACGCCCGGACCGGTTGACTGCAGCCCGCCCCTCGATAATCGGTCCATGCAGCCGTTGAACCACCTGCCTCCGCGCAGTACCCCTCCCCCGAGCGCGGCCCAGAGACTCTTCGGCCTGTGGTGGCGGCGCCAGTCGCTCGCCCGACAGGACCGCTTCGCGACGCTCGGCCCGCTGGTGTCGGTGCTGCTGTTCCTGGCGGCGATCATCCTGGCCTTCTGGTACCTGCGCAACGAGGAATTCGAGCGCGAGCAGGAATCGGTCAAGCGCGACACCGAGATCGCGCAGCAGCAGATCCGGCTGCGGCTGATCGAGAACCAGGAGCAGCTGGTGCGCATCGCGCGCGAGATCGCCACCCGCACCATCGACCAGGACGAGTTCCTCGGCCAGGCCGCGAGCTTCAMGCGCGAGCGCCCGGAGATCACGAACCTGATCTGGGTCGGCGCCAACCGCAGCCGCCGCGCCGGCTACGCCGCCACCGGCTTCCACCCCGAGAGCGGCTTCGGCGGCGAGGAAAGCAGCACCTCGGTGCCCAAGGAAGGCGCGAAGACCGAGCCCGAGGCCGCGTTCAGCGCGGCGCGCGACCTGCGCCAGCCGGTGTACTCGCGCCCGTTCACCGACCTGTACGGCACCGCGGTGTTCCAGGTGCAGGTGCCGCTGCTCGACCGCAGCGCGTTCTCGGGCACGCTGATCGCCGAGTACTCGATCGAGTCGCTGATGCGCTACTTCATCCCGGCCGAGGTGTCGACGCGGCACGCGGTGGCGCTGGTCGACAGCCAGGACCGCGTGCTCGCGAGCACCGTGACGCCGATGCCCGGCCAGCAGAGCCGGCGCTCGGCCACCACCATCGTGCACGACGTGCCGCTCGCGCCGGCCGGCAACGGCCTGGTGCTGCGCGGCATGGGCTACCGCACCTCGATCGGCCTGATCAGCAACACGCTGTTCTGGATGGTCGCCGCGCTGTCGGTGCTGACGGTGTGGATGCTGCTCGGCACCTGGCGCCACATGCGCCGGCGGCTGCAGATCCAGAGCACGCTGGTGTCGGAGACCAACTTCCGGCGCGCGATGGAAAACTCGATGCTGACCGGCATGCGCGCGATGGACATGGAGGGCCGCATCACCTACGTGAACCCGGCCTTCTGCGCGATGACCGGCTTCAGCGACGCCGAGCTGATCGGCCGCGTGCCGCCCTTCCCGCACTGGCCGCCGGAGCGCATCGAGGAGAACAACCGCCTGCTGCAGCAGGAGCTGCAGGGCCGCAGCCCCGCCGGCGGCATCGAGGTGAAGGTGATGCGCAAGGACGAATCGCAGTTCGACGCGCGCATGTACGTCTCGCCGCTGATCGACCCGAAGGGGCTGCAGACCGGCTGGATGACCTCGATGACCAACATCACCGAGGCCAAGCGGGTGCGCGACCAGCTGTCGGCCTCGCACGAGCGCTTCACCACCGTGCTCGAGGGGCTCGACGCCGCGGTGTCGGTGCTGTCGGTGCAGCAGGGCGAGCTGCTGTTCGCGAACCGCTCGTACCGCCTGTGGTTCGGCGCCGATGCGCGCGGCCACGCGCTGCTGGCCGGCGGCGACCCCGGCCTGCCGGTGATCGGCGGGCTGTCGGCGTTCGGCGACGACGGCGACTCGGTCGACAGCTTCGGCGGCCTGCCGACGCAGGAGCTGACCGAGGTCGGCTCGGACGCGCGCGAGGTCTTCATCGAGCCGCTGCAGAAGTGGTTCGACGTGCGCGCGCGCTACCTGCAGTGGACCGACGGGCGGCTCGCGCAGATGCTGATCGCCACCGACATCACCGGCCGCCGCAACGCCGAGACGCAGGCCGCGCAGCAGGCCGAGAAGGCGCAGGTCACGAGCCGGCTGGTGACGATGGGCGAAATGGCCTCGTCGGTCGCGCACGAGCTGAACCAGCCGCTGACCGCGATCACGAACTACTGCAACGGCATGGTCTCGCGCGTGAAGGGCGACGCGATCCAGAAGGACGACCTGATCGCAGCGCTCGAGAAGACCGCCCGCCAGGCCGAGCGCGCCGGCCAGATCATCCGGCGCATCCGCGCCTTCGTGAAGCGCAGCGAGCCGCAGCGCCAGCCCGCGCTCGCGCAGACCATCGTCGACGACGCGGTGGACCTCGCCAACATCGAGCTGCGCC
>NZ_JBFUFP010000590.1:0-3384 GCF_056403375.1 Rhizobacter sp. P2_H2 | reverse complement strand
CAGTGGCGCTACCGGCGCGTCGGCGGCTCGCAGGATTTCGGCATCGGTTCGGTGACCACGCTGACGGCTGCGCCGGGCACGCAGGCGCTGCACTTCTCACCGTTGCCGCCGGCGACCGGCATCTCGCCCGACGGCGTGAAGCCATGACGCGCTGGCTGCGCCTGGTCGCCGCGGCGGGTTGTGCCGCGGTGCTGGGCGCGCAGGCACAGACCGAGGTCGCCTTCGACAGTCTCGATCGCCACGGCGGCCAGGCCGTGACGCTGAAGGCCTGGTGGTTCGGCGTCGACCGGCGGCAAGCCCCGGCGGTCGTGCTGCTGCACGGCTGCAGCGGCCCGTACGACCACCGGGGCCGGCTCGGCGCGCGCATGCGCGAGTACGCGGAGCTCTTCAACCGCCAGGGCATGCACGCGCTGGTGGTGGATTCGCTGACGCCACGCGGCGAGACCGAGCTGTGCACGCAGCGCATCGGCACGCGACAGGTGACACAGGCGAATCGCCGGCTCGATGCGCTTGCATCGCTGCACTGGCTCGCGCAGCGGCCGGACGTCGATGCGCAGCGGCTGGGGCTCGTCGGCTGGTCGAACGGCGGCAGCACCGTGCTGTCGGCCACCAACCTGCGGCAGCGCGAGGTGCGCGAGGCGCCGCTGCGGCCGGCCTTCGCGGTGGCCTTCTACCCGGGCTGCGAGGCCGACCTGCGGCGCGGCTACCAGCCGTCGACGCCGCTGCTGCTGCTGGTGGGCGAGGCCGACGACTGGACGCCCGCGGCGCCCTGCCAGGCGCTTGCGGCCCAGGCCGCGGTCGACAGCGGCGCGGGCACGCCGGCCGTGCAGATCGAGGCCTATGCCGGCGCGTACCACGGCTTCGATTCGCATGCGCCGGTGCGCGTGCGCAAGGAGGTGCCGAACGGGCTGCATCCCGGCGAGGGCGTGCACGTCGGCGGCAACCCCGAGGCGCTGCGGCGCTCGCGGCAGCGCCTGCTGGAGTTCATCGCTCCGTGGATGAAATGACGACCCCTCGGCCGACGGGTACGTCGGCCGATCCCCCGAGGGGGATGCGGGCCGGCAAGGTCCACGAAGTGGGCCTCTCCGTGGCCCATGGCGGCCCGGCGCTCGGCCCGCTAGCGCGCCTCACATCAGCAT
This sequence comes from Rhizobacter sp. P2_H2, assembly GCF_056403375.1. Lineage (NCBI taxonomy): Bacteria > Pseudomonadati > Pseudomonadota > Betaproteobacteria > Burkholderiales > Sphaerotilaceae > Rhizobacter > Rhizobacter sp. P2_H2. The sequence goes on along the minus strand of NZ_JBFUFP010000590.1, from coordinate 2,245 downwards.
CACGATGCCGTCGCGGCCGGCCGACTTTGCGCCGTAGAGCGCCATGTCGGCGCGCTTCAGCAGCCGGTCGAACGCGATGTCGGGCGGCGTGAGCTCGGCCAGGCACAGCGTCGCGATGCCCATGCTGACCGTGACGAATCCCGGTGGCGAATCGGCATGCGGGATCGCCATGTGGTGGATGGTCTGGCGGATGCGCTCGCAGCGGCGTTCGGCATCGGCCGCGCTGACGTCGGGCAGCAGGACCGCGAACTCCTCGCCGCCGATGCGGGCCGCGCATTCGCCGCCGCGCTCGAACGCGGCACCGATCGCCCGTGCGACGCGGGCCAGGCAGTCGTCGCCGGCCGCGTGTCCGTAGCGGTCGTTGAAGCGCTTGAAGTGGTCGATGTCGACCATCACCAGCGTCAGCGGGCGCTGTGAGCGCCAGGCGCGGCGCACCTCCTCCAGCTTGCGTTCGTCGAAGGCGCGGCGGTTCGCGAGGCCGGTGAGCGCGTCGCTGCGCGACTGGTGCAGCAGCTCGCGGCGGGCCTGTTCCAGCTGTGCAAGGTCGCGCCAGCGCGCGAGCGCGCCGAACAGCGGCTTCGCGATCAGCGCGATCTCGCGTTCCTCGACCGCTTGCGGCAGGTCCAGGCAGGCCAGCAACTGGCCGCTGTCGGCGGCGTCATGGCGGCACACCTGCAGCGATCCGGCGGCGCAGCCGTGCAGCAGCGCGCGCGATTCGTGGCAATCGCTGCTCTCGGTGCACCACTGCATCTGCCAGCCGTCGACCGGGAACAGCGGCGGCAGTTCGCTGCCCTCGGCCGGGCAGGGGCCAGCGCCACCGCCAAAGGTCCAGTTCCAGCGACGGCCCTCGCCACGCTCGGCCAAGGCGCAGGCGCGGGCCCCCAGCAGCTCGGCGATGTCGGCCAGCGCCATGCGCAGCGCCAGCGGATAGGCATCGGGCGGCAGGTAGATCAGCCGGGCCGACAGGCGCGAGGCCGATTCGAGCACCCGGTTCAGCCGCGTCAGGTCGGCGGTGCGCTGCTGCACGGCACCTTCGAGGCGATCGCGTTCGGCACCGAGCGTCTGCAGCGCACGGTCGCGTTCGCCGACGTAGCGCGCGATGCCTCGGTGCAGTTGCTGGAAGCTGTCGGCCACCAGGTCGATCTCGTCGCGCCAGCGGCGTGGCGGACGCGGCCATGCCGGCAGCGGTCCGAGTTCTTCGGGGTTCAGCAGGGCGGCCTGCCGGGCGACCAGGCGCAGGCCGAGGGAGATGTCGCGGTGGAGCATCCAGGCCACCAGCAGCCCGAGCAGCACGGCGGGCAGCACGACAGCGACCGCTGTCTTCGCGACGCTGCCGCGCACCTGCGCCGACAGGCCGCTGCGATCGAAGTCGAGCTCCAGCCGACCGAGGCCGGTGGGGTCGGCGCCTGTGGCTGCGATCGGGATCTCGACGCCGCGCAGCGCCGCCCGCGGCAGCACCCCCTGCAGCACGCCGTGCGCCGCACCGGGCAGGTCGGCCGGCGCGCCGGCCACGTAGGCGGTGCCCGACGGCGTGAGCAGCCGCACGTTCACCATGCGCGGATAGCGGGAGATCTGGTCGAGTTCCTGCTGGATCGCGTTGCCGTCCTGGCGCTGCAGCGCATCGGCCAGGCGAGGCAGCCGCGTGGCCGCGATGTCGCGTGCCATGGCCTGTTCGTCGGCGGCCTGGGTGCTGAACGCGAGCCAGGCGTGCAGTCCGAGCGACAGCGTCGAGCACAGCAGGCAACTCAATGCGATGGCGGCGAGGGTGCGCAACACCAGCGGGCGGAATGGCCGCGACGCCGGCAACGCCGGATGCGACGGCGCAGTGGGCAAGGCGGCGAGGGTGGACGACATGGTGATGCGAAGCGGTGGCGAAGCGATGGAGAAAGGAGATCGTGCCCGGCCTTTCGGCAAAGAATCCTGCGAGCTGTTGCGATGGCGCGTGACTTATTCCAGCGGTCGCGGACGCACCTCGTCGAGTTGACAGTTGTTGGCGATTGAGGGAACCCCACCGGGGGCAGAACGCCCCGGTACGCCTTGCAAAGCGCCAAGGGCTCCGCCCACAATGACCCTCATGAGAGCCTCATCGTCGCGACCGGACAGCGTGCCAGGCCCCCCCGCGGCCAAGGCGGTGTCGCACGGCGCCTGGCGGACGCTGCTGCGACGCGTGTCGGCGCTGAGCCCGCACGCCCAGCGCTGCGCCGCGGCCGATGCCACGCCGGACCCGGTTCTGCTGGTGGATGCG
>NZ_JBFUFP010000589.1:0-3387 GCF_056403375.1 Rhizobacter sp. P2_H2 | reverse complement strand
GGCATGGTGCATGCGTTCGAAGCGCCGCCGGAGTCGACCACGAGTGCGCAGACCGGCGCCGCGCTGTTCTCGTATGCGCCTGGTGCGCTGGCGCAGCGTTTCTTCTCGATCGGCCAGCAAGGCTTCGGCGTCACGGCCTATGTCGACGGCACGCCGTTCACTGCAGACGTCTGGATCGATGACACGTCGACGACGAACACGGCCCTCGAGTGGCACACCTACCTCTTCGGCGCGCTGGGGCGCGGCGGTCGCGGCATCTATGCACTCGATGCCACGACACCGGCCTCGCTGACGCAGGCCAATGCGGCCAGCGTCTTCAAGTGGGAGTTCACGGCCGACAATGACGCCGACCTGGGTTATGTGGTCAGTGACATCTCGATCGAGCCGGGCACCAACCAGCCGGCACCCGTCGCGAAGCTGAACAACGGCAAGTACGGTCTGATCCTGGGCAACGGCTACAAGTCGCGTGACGGGCATGCCGCGCTGTTCGTGATCCCGGCCGACGGCCCGACCTCCGCCGGCAGCTGGACCGGCCGCTACACGAAGATCGTCGCGGACGGCACGAGCACCGACAACGGCCTGTCGACGGCCACCTGGGTGGACCTGGACAACAACGGCACGGCCGATGTCGTCTACGCCGGCGACCTGAAGGGCAACCTGTGGAAGTTCGACATCTCGTCGAGCAATACCGCGGACTGGAGCGTGGCGTTCGTCAACACCTCCGGTGTGGCGCAGCCCTTGTACACCGCGCGCAGTCCCAACGACGATGTGCTGCCGATCACCGGTGCGCCTCAGTTCACGTTCCCGTCGATGGGGGGCGTGATGGTGAGCTTCGCCACCGGCCTGGCGAACACCAGCACGGAGTACCCGCGAACCGGTGTCACGCAGCGGGTGTTCGGCATCTGGGATCGACCGGACTTCACGGTGACGCCGAAGACGGCCGCCCGCCCGCGAGCCCTGCCGAGCGGCGTCGGCACGCTGGTGCAGCGCACGCTGACCCGGTCGGCCACGACGGGCATCGTGACGGTGGCGGCCGGTGCGGCGGTGGACTACCTGAACAGTTCGGGTGCTGCCAAGGACGGCTGGTTCATCAACCTTCCCGGATCGTCCGAGATGGTGGTGTCGAACCTMGAGTACCGGTTGAACAACATCATGATGACGTCGATCCGGCCGATCTCCACCAGCGGCGTCAGCTGCAGCGACCTGCCGCTGGCCACGTTGTTCGTCTTCGACCCGGTCACCGGCCTGCCGAACAGCGACGTGCTGGGCCCGCCGACGCTGGTCAACGGCGTGGCCACTTCCTTCACGATCGGCATTCCGGTGGATGACCAGAAGCTGCGCTTCGCCAACGACCGCACGCCAGCGCCGAGCGACACCTCGTGCGTGAAAGGGCAGCCGGGCTGTACCTGCACGGGCACGGGCGCGGCCGAAGTGTGCTCGAAGGCACCCAAGTGCCCGGACGGTTCGGGCAGCCTGCGCGGCATCGGGCGCGATACCGACACCAACTTGTGCTTCTCGCAATCGAACTCCCGGATCCAGTGGCGTGAGGTTCCGGGCCTGCGGACCAAATAACAGGATGACTTCGATCATGAGGATTGACATGCGAAGCGGAGCAAGGCGTGCGGGCGGCTTCACGCTGATCGAGTTGATGATCACCGTGGCCATCATCGGCATCCTGACGGCCATCGTGTACCCGTCCTATCGCGAGAGCATCGCGAAGGGACGCCGCGCGAAGCTGACGACGCAGATGCTGGCGGCGCAACAGTTCATGGAGCGCTGGTACAGCGAGAACTACGACTACTCGAAGAACACGGCCGGCACGCTGGTGACGGATGCTGACCAGTTTCCGAAGCGCTTCGGGACGGTGCCCCCGGAGGGCGGGCAGTACTACTCGCTGAGCCTGACGGCCACGGCAACCAACTCGTACACGATGACCGCCGTGCCCACGGGGGTGATGACCGGCGACAAATGCGGTTCCTTCACGCTGGACAACAACGGCAAGAAGGGTGTGACCGGCGGTACCACGACCGACGTGCAAACCTGCTGGCGTTGAACGTTCCAAGGGCAGGCCGGGGTCCCGCATCGCCGGGTTCCCGCCTGCTGCCGGCAGCGGTCGCGGCAGCGTTGCTGCACTGTGCCGTGCTGTACGTCGGGGCCGGGCCGGTGCCGGTGTTCACCCACAGCGATCGGCAGGCACCGATGTCGGTGCGTGCCATTCCCCCCGAACCCATTCCCGCACCGATCCCCGACCGCGTCGCGACGCCGCGGGTCCGACCCGTGCCGCAACCCGGCGAGCGCGTGGCCAGGGTCCTGCCGCCCGTGCAGGAATCGGCGGCCGCCGCGCCTGCGGCCGCCTCCGGCGTCGACCTTCCATCGGCCGAGGCGCCGGGCGGCTACGACGTTCCGCCGGTGCCGGAGCGGGGCTGGAACGTGGTGTTCCAGGCCATCGATCCCGGGGCAGAGGCCGATACCGTGGCCACGGTCGAGCTGGAGGTGTCGGCCCAGGGGCTGATCCGGCACTGGCGCATCGTCGAGTCGAACGCGCCGCTGGAAGCGACCACGGCCCTGCTGCTCGGCCTCGAAACGACCACCATGCTGCCGGCCGTGCGCGACGGGGAGCCCGTGGATGCCATCGTCCGGTACGAATTGCGATTCCTGAGGGTTCCGTCCAATTGACGACGCATTCGGATACGGTTCGTCGCCGGTGGGCCGGCGCGAGGATCATCTATCATCCGCTTCCACGGGCATCGCTCACGCGGCCTGATCCTACGACCAGCGCATGTCCACCATCCCCTTGTCTCCCCCTGCGAACCCCGGCGGCACCCTGATCGAACTGCGCGACGTCACCTGTGGCTACGGCGACCGGGTGATCCTCGAGAACGTCAACCTCAGCGTGCCGCGCGGCAAGGTGCTCGCGCTGATGGGCACCTCGGGTGGCGGCAAGACCACGGTGCTGCGCCTGATCGGGCGCCAACTGCAGCCGATGAAGGGCCAGGTGCTGTTCGACGGTGTCGACATCGCCACCCTCGATGCGCAGGGCCTGCACGCGATGCGCCGGCGCATGGGCATGCTGTTCCAGTTCGGCGCGTTGTTCACCGACCTGTCGGTGTTCGACAACGTCGCGTTCCCGTTGCGCGAGCACACCAACCTCGGCGAGGCGATGATCCGCGACCTGGTGCTGATGAAGCTCAACGCGGTCGGCCTGCGCGGTGCGCGCGACCTGCTGCCGTCGCAGGTGTCGGGCGGCATGGCCCGCCGTGTCGCGCTGGCGCGGGCCATCGCGCTCGACCCCGACCTGATCATGTACGACGAACCCTTCGCCGGRCTCGACCCGATCTCGATGAGCGTCGCCGCGACGCTGATCAAGGACCTGAACCACGCGCTGGG
>NZ_JBFUFP010000588.1:0-3389 GCF_056403375.1 Rhizobacter sp. P2_H2 | reverse complement strand
GTAGGCGCCGGGGATCAACGCGGCGCTCGGCGGGTCTTGCGATCCTTGCGCGCCGCCGCCGCAACCGATCAAGGCCAGCATGGCCGCCAGGCAGAGGCTCACCGTCACAGCAGCGTTGCGCGTCATCGTGCGGCCTCAGATCACCAGTTCGCGCTCGACGTCCTGGGCCTTGCGCCGCGCCAGCGCCAGGTTGGACTTGCTCTTGTCGAGCACGAAGTAGACGAACACGCCTTCCTTGCGCGAGACCGGGCGGATGATGTGGTACTGCCGGCCCAGCGTGATCAGGATGTCGTCGATCACGTCGTTCAGGCCGAGCTGGCGCATCGTCTTCAGCTTGGCGCGCACCACCTCGGTGTTGCCGGCGGCAGCCACTTCGAGGTCGACACCGGAGCCTGTCGAGCCGAGCATCATGCCGCTGGCGGAATCGACCACCGCTGCGCACATCGCGCCGTCCACGGTCAGCAGGTCATCGAGGGATTGTTTGATGGTGGCCATGTTTCTTTCTTCCAATCGTCGGGTTGAGTGTGGAGATCGCTTCGGCACGGTGAAGGCCGCGCCCATGCCCGATCCCCGGGCTGGCATGTGTGTTGGAACGGACGCGCCGGCCCCTGGTCACGAACGGCGCAGCAGCTCGCCGAGTGCGCGCGCCATGCGCTGCAGCGCGATCCAGTCGACGCCGCGGTGCTCGCCATGCGCGACGAGCAGCACGTCGGGGTCGCTGCAGCACGGGAACACCGCGAGCACGCCGCCGCTGTGGTACATCACCGCCGCACCGAGCGTGCCCAGGCCGGCGAAGTTCAGCTTCTGCCGCTCGTGCAGCCGCCAGTAGTCCACTGCCGCTTCCCACACGCGCTCGGCGTTCGGCGCGCCGGCACGGCTGTCCCAGACCAGCCCGGTGTGCGCATCGACCAGCGCGCAGCCGACGACGCCCGGATGGGCGGCCATGCGGTCCAGCTCGGCACCGACCTGGATCGTGTTCATGCCGCGTTCATCAGGCGTTCGGCCTCCGCCAGGCGGCTCCACACCAGGCCCAGCATCACCGACTGGTCGGTGAGGACGGCGACGACGATGGCCTGGCCGCGCACCTGCATGCAGCGCACCGCGAGCCGCCCGCCGGAGGACTCGACCACCAGGTAGCGGGGCGCGCCGATGYCGGTCTCGCGGCTGGCCGCATCGCCGAGCGCGGAGAAGGAGCCGACCATCGCGGCCAGGCGCGCCGGCGCGATCGCGGTCTGCCCGGCGTGCGTGAGCTCGAAGCCGTCGGCCGTCGCGATCAGCACGGCGCGCGCACCGTCGACTTCGGCGAACAGGCTTTGGGCCGCGTGCCGGGCGGGTTCGGTCRGGGAGGTGTTCAGGTGGGACATGAGGGTTCCGGTCAGGCGCGCATCTCGCCCTGGATGAGCACGGTGTCGACCAGCAGCAGGACGTCCTCGCGGCGGCGCACGTCCACCGGCAGCACCGGCAAGGCCAGCCCCCGCTCGGCGAGCAGGTCGCTGAACCGGTCGATCGCAGGCTGCGGGAACTCGGCCGTGCGCCCGATGCCCACCGCGCAGTTCATCGTCGGCAGCAGGTGCCGGTAGGCGTCCAGGCAGGTCGAGAGATCGTCCAGCGGGTCGGGCCGCGAGTTGTCGAGCAGGATCACCAGGCCGAGCGCGTCGGTGGCGATGATCTGCCACATGAACTCGAAACGCAGCTGCCCGGGCGTGCCGAACAGCTGCACGCAGCGGCCGCCGGCCAGGTCGACCTGGCCGAAGTCCAGCCCGACGGTGGTGAGTTCCTTGGCGAGCGTGGGGTCGGTGTTGCGCACGTCGGTGACCACCGGCGGAATGTCGCTCAGCATCGCGATGGCGGTGGTCTTGCCGGCCCCCGGCGGCCCGGTGAAGACGATCTTGGGCAGGGTCATCGTCGTCATGCCAACCCCAGGCTGCGCCGGATCTCGCCGAACGTGCCCTGGTCCGGGCATCGGGCCGCACAGGGCCCCTTCACCTCGGGCTGGCAGGAAGCGGCCGGCATCACATCCAGCACGTCGGCCGCGATCAACGCCGCCACGAATGCCTCGCAGGCCCGCCGGTCGACGTGGCTGCGGCGCGTCAGCTCGTCGATGTCGATCTGCCGCGCCGACAACAGGAAGCTCGCGAGCCGGGGCCGATCGGCATCGCCTTGCAGCAAGGCCTGCGCCGGCCAGCGGCGCAGACGCAGCTGCGCGCCCGCCGTCCCGGGCTCCCCGGCGAGCCGGCGCTCCAGCTGCTGCAGTGCATCGATGACGTCCTCGTACTGCAGCGGGTGCGCCAGGTGACCGAGCACGTCATGCCCACCTTCGAACACGATCTGCCAGTCCCGGCTCAGCCGCTCGCGGCCGATGCGCAGGAAGGCCGCGATCTTCGCGATGTCCCTGTCGGTCAGGTGCTCCGCCTGCAGCTTCAGCGTGCGCTCGGGGTTGCGATGGGGGGACGTCATGGAACGGTGTGGCCACAACCCCCTGCGCTGCACGCTGTCGCGCCGATCAAGCTGGGCCGTGTTCTGAGTTGCTGGTCGGCATGTTAGGGATGGACTTCAGCGAAGTCATGATGCTGGCGTGATCGGAACATATCGGGGCATGACAGCACCTCATCCACCGGCGCGCCCCTCGGACCAGCCACCGCCCAGCACCTTGTAGAGCGTCACCAGGTTCGACATGCGCGACAGCCGCGTGCCGATCAGGTTCTGCTGCGCGCTGTAGAGCGAGCGCTGCGAATCCAGCACTGCGAGGTAGCTGTCGACGCCGCGCGAGAAGCGCGCACGCGACAGCCGATCGCTCTCGGCCGTCGCGTCGACCAGCGACTGCTGCGCCTCGAGCTGGTCGCCGACCGTGCTGCGCTGCGCCAGCGCGTCCGACACCTCGCGGAACGCCGTCTGGATCGCCTTCTCGTACTGGGCCACGCCGATGTCGCGATCGATCTTCGCGATGTCGAGGTTGGCGCGGTTGGCGCCGCCATCGAAGATCGGCAGCGAGACCTGCGGGATGAACGACCAGGTGCCCGAGCCGGCGCGGAACAGCTCGGACAGCTCGCTGCTGGCCGAGCCGGCCGACGCGGTCAGGCTGATGCGCGGATAGAACGCGGCGCGCGCCGCGCCGATGTTCGCGTTGGCCGCCTTCAGCTGGTGTTCGGCCTGCAGCACGTCCGGCCGGCGCTCGAGCAGCGCCGACGGCAGGCCGCCCGGCAGCTCGGGCAGCGCGTTCAGCGCGTCGGCCAGGTTCGTCGGCAGCAGCCCGTCCGGCAGCGCCGAGCCCACCAGCAGCTGCAGCGCATTGCGGTCCTGCGCCACCTGCGCGGTGTAGCGTGCCACGTCGACGCGCGCGCTGTCGACGCTGGTCTGCGCCTGCCGCAGCGCCAGCGCCGACGTGACGC
>NZ_JBFUFP010000587.1:0-3395 GCF_056403375.1 Rhizobacter sp. P2_H2 | reverse complement strand
CTGTGGGTGTTCATGTTCTCGCCGTCGATCGGCGTGGTCGCGTACGCGCTGGACCATACCTTCGGCTTCCAGTGGGACCACCTGCTGAACAGCACGCATGCGATGACGATGATCGTCACCGCCGCCGTCTGGAAGCAGATCTCGTACAACTTCCTGTTCTTCCTGGCCGGCCTGCAGTCGATCCCGAAATCGCTGATCGAGGCCGCGGCCATCGACGGTGCCCGGCCGTGGCGGCGCTTCTGGACCATCCAGTTCCCGCTGCTGTCGCCGACCACCTTCTTCCTGCTCGTGATCAACATGGTGTACGCGTTCTTCGACACCTTCGCGATCATCGATGCCACCACCCACGGCGGCCCGGGCCGCGACACCGCGATCCTGGTCTACAAGGTCTATCAAGATGGCTTCAAGGGCGGCGACCTCGGCGGCTCGGCCGCGCAATCGACGGTGCTGATGCTGATCGTCATCGCGCTGACGGTGCTGCAATTCCGCTACGTCGAAAAGAAAGTGCAGTACTGACATGGTCGAGCGCCGCCCCACCCTCGGCATCCTGGCCCACGCCGTGATGATCCTCGGCGTGCTGATCGTCGCGTTCCCGCTGTACATCGCGTTCATCGCGTCGACGCACACCTCGCAGGCCATCCTGCAGGTGCCGATGCCGATGTCGCCCGGCGGGCACTTCTGGGAGAACTACCTCGCCGCGCTGAACGGCCACGGCGGCGGCGCCGGCTCCAACGCGCCGGTCGCCCGCATGATGTGGGTGAGCCTGGTCACCGCGCTGGTGATCACCTTCGGCAAGATCGCGATCTCGCTGCTGTCGGCGTTCGCGCTGGTGTACTTCCGCTTCCCGCTGCGCGGCCTGGTGTTCTGGGCGATCTTCGTCACGCTGATGCTGCCGGTCGAGGTGCGCATCAGCCCGACCTACAAGGTGGTGTCCGACCTCGGCATGCTGAACACCTATGGCGGCCTCACGGTGCCGCTGATCGCGTCGGCCACCGCGACCTTCCTGTTCCGGCAGTTCTTCCTGACCGTGCCGGACGAGCTCGTCGAGGCCGCCCGCATCGACGGCGCCGGCCCGATGCGCTTCTTCAAGGACATCCTGCTGCCGCTGTCGAAGACCTCGATCGCGGCGCTGTTCGTGATCCAGTTCATCTACGGCTGGAACCAGTACCTGTGGCCGCTGATCGCCACCACCGGCGAGCAGATGTACCCGGTGGTGGTGGGCATCCGCATGATGATCGCCGGCGGCGACTCCGGCAACGAATGGAACATCGTGATGGCCACCGCCATCCTCGCGATGCTGCCGCCCGCGGTCGTCGTGATCCTGATGCAGCGCTGGTTCGTCAAGGGCCTGGTCGATACCGAGAAGTAGAGAAGCAAACACCCATGGCAGCCATCTCCCTCCAGAACGTCGTCAAGCGCTACGGCATCGGCCCGAAGGCCAACCAGGTCATCCACGGCGTCAACGCCGAGATCGGCGACGGCGAGTTCATCGTGATCGTCGGCCCGTCGGGCTGCGGCAAGAGCACGCTGCTGCGCATGGTCGCGGGCCTCGAGGAGGTCTCCGGCGGCGAGATCTCGATCGGCGGGCGCGTCGTCAACGACGTCGAGCCGTCCGAGCGCGACATCGCGATGGTGTTCCAGAACTACGCGCTCTACCCGCACATGAGCGTGTTCGACAACATGGCCTACGGGCTGAAGATCGCGAAGGTGCCGGTCGCCGACATCAAGACCCGCGTCGACAAGGCCGCGAAGATCCTCGAGCTCGGCGCGCTGCTGCAGCGCAAGCCGCGCGAGCTGTCGGGCGGCCAGCGCCAGCGCGTCGCGATGGGCCGCGCGATCGTGCGCCAGCCGCAGGTCTTCCTGTTCGACGAGCCGCTGTCCAACCTCGATGCGAAGCTGCGCGGCCAGACCCGCCTGGAGATCCGCAAGCTGCACGCCGAGCTGGGCGTCACGTCGCTGTTCGTCACGCACGACCAGGTCGAGGCGATGACGCTCGCGCAACGCATGATCGTGATGAACGCCGGCCACATGGAGCAGATCGGCACGCCGGAAGAGGTCTACGCCCGCCCGGCCACCACCTTCGTCGCGAGCTTCATCGGCTCGCCGCCGATGAACCTGCTGACCGGCCGCGCCCAGGGCGCGAGCTTCACGTTCGGCGGCGTGGACCTGCCCCTGCCCCACGCGGCGCCGCGCGACGGCGAGCTGATCCTCGGCGTGCGCCCGGAGCACCTGGGCCATGCGAGCGTCGCGCACGACGGCGGCTGGCCGCTGGCGATCGAGATGGTCGAGATGCTGGGCGCCGAGCGCCTGGTGCACGGCCGCATCGCCGACCATGGCTTCACGCTGCGCATCGACGGCACGCTGGTGCCGCCGGCCCCTGGCAGCACGCTGCACCTGAAGCCGTCGGCCGAGCACCTGCACTGGTTCGATGCGGCAAGCGGCAAGCGGGTCGCTGCATGACCACCTGGCCGTACCCACTGTGGGTCGCGCACCGTGGTGCGGGCCTGCTGGCACCTGAGAACACTCTGGCCGCATTCCGCGTCGGGGCCGGCCACGGCTACCGCGCGTTCGAATGCGACGTGAAGTTGAGCGCCGACGGCGTGCCCTTCCTGCTGCACGACGCGACGCTGCAGCGCACGACGCCGGAGCGCGGCCTGGCCTCGGATCGCAGCTGGGCCGAGCTGTCGCGGCTGGACGCCGGCGGTTGGCACAGCCGCGGCTTCGCCGGCGAGCCGATCCCGAGCTTCGAGGCGATCGCCCGCTACTGCCTGCGCAACGGCTTCGCGCTGAACATCGAGATCAAGCCGACGCCGGGCGACGAGGCCGAGACCGGCCGCGTCGTCGCGCGCGAAGCGGCCCGGCTGTGGGCCGGCGAGGCGGTGCAGCCGCTGCTCAGCTCGTTCAAGCCGGATGCGCTGGCGGCCGCCCGCGACAGCGCGCCGGCCCTGCCGCGGGCGCTGCTGCTCGACAGCCTGCGCAGCGGCTGGCTGGAAGAAGCGCAATCGCTCGGCTGCGTCGCCGTGGTCACGCACTACGGGCTGATCGACAAGGCGGTGCTGGCCCGCGTGCACGGCGCCGGCCTGCGCGCGCTGGTCTACACCGTGAACGACCCGGCCGAGGCGCGCCGGCTGACGGGGCTCGGCATCGACGGCATCATCACCGACGCGGTGAACCGCTTCTCACCCGGCAGCGCGATCCACGACTGACGGGAAACCGCGCCCGGGTGACAACCCGGGCTCAACCCCCATTTGTTCGCTTGTCACCTCCCCAAAGAGCGGTGGTGGCCAAAGGCGCGTGCGGGGAGGCTGTGGAGCGCCAATAGGGACGGGGCGCCGGAGCTGRCTGGTTTCATGGCCCGCGTGCGCAGCACGCTTCGTGCACTGACTGTCGCCCAC
>NZ_JBFUFP010000586.1:0-3396 GCF_056403375.1 Rhizobacter sp. P2_H2 | reverse complement strand
GCGCGAAGGTGCTGCCGTTCATCGTCGACTGGGCGCGCGGCGGCGCCGACCTGAGCGGCGCGCAGGTGTTCCACGGCTACAGCCAGATGGGCGCGATGCGGGAGGCCGCTGTCGCGGCCTGCCGGCCGTTCGACGCGCTGCTGTCGCCGACCGCGCCGATCCCGGCCTTCGCCGCCGAGCTGCCGTGCCCGACCAACGACCCGGCGCGGCCGTTCGAGCACATCGCGTTCACGCTGCCGTACAACATGAGCGAGCAGCCGGCCGCGAGCATCAACTGCGGCTACACGAGCGACGGGCTGCCGATCGGGCTGCAGATCATCGGGGCGCGGCACGACGACCTGGGCGTGCTGCAGCTCGCGCGGGCGTGGGAGCAGATGCGGCCGGCGCAGCGGGCGTGGCCGCAGGTGGGGTGACGCCGGCTTGAATTTCGATGCAAATGAAGCGGCAATTGACGCCTTCAATGCATCAATCCTCGCCCGCATTGGTCGCATACCTGGACTCCAGAGCATTCGCCAAATGCTTGGCAACGTCCGCCAGGATGGTGCCCCACGCACGGGCTATCTGAGAATGGATCCAACCACTACTCGGCCGCTATCGATTGCGTTTGCGGCGTCCTCGCCGAGATAGCTTCCGCGTGCCGGGTCACGGCGAAGTTCTTTTCTCACAAAAGCCAGTACACCTTTCGCCCAATCGCAAAAGGCTTGGTCTTTCTGCACAAATATATTGCCAATGAGAACCCGATCTTCATAATAGAGACGCCCAGGTCGCATGATTTTTCCATCGTAGAATGGACGCCAGAATTCGATGATGTGCGACTTATGAATGTTGACATGCATCTTGACTGGGCTATCTGGTTCAATAAATATTCGAGCAGGCAATTGCATGGGTGCCAAATAGCAAACGAGCGACCTCTCTCCCGCGAATGCGATTGGAATTGGCAATTGGTCTAGCGTACCGAGCGAACTGAAATCACTGTTTGCAATATCTGACAAAAGAGCGACATCCCCCCTGCTCCTGAGAGACTTTCCCAGATCCCGAAGATCAAGATCTGTCGTCAAAATTTCAATTTGCTTTCCCATAGGATTTTCTCAGCGGTCATAGGGTCGGAATGATACGTTCGTGCCGGGCGATGCTTTACTCACATCTTGTATTGCACGTCGCTCACGAGCCACCGGATTTCCGGCCTGTGTCTCCTTACCAACTTGCACACCTTCAACTATCTCGCCAGTTCTCTTGTCTCTTGCAGCCACGTCGAGATATCGATTCTCCTTGTCTCCACCCGGAGTCCGAACGCGAACCTCTGTTTGCACTTCAATGTTGGGATCATTCGCATACTTGTTGCGCAATTCATTTTCAGCCTTTTCGACTTCAGCCTGATGTTCAGGACTTCCCTTCCGCCCATTCGGATTTGGAGGGCGCTTTTCTGCCTCCGTCGACAACCCATCAGCAGCCTGCTCCTCGGAATCGCCCACGGACAGTACCGCATCRACCATTTTCCACAGCACGGATCCGTTCTCAGCCTCCTTGTGGACGTASTCGCGCATCCCGGCGACCACTCTCGTGGTCTTGGCGSCCCCCGCGTTCAGRCCCTGCTGGAACGACTTCTGAACTGGCGTGCCCGGTGCGGCCATCAGCACGAAGGTCGGCGGCCCCGGCYTGAAGAGTCCYCCCAGGCAKGAYGAYGWGCAGGTCAGRTTCGGCGCAGGCAGYGTGGGCACGCCCGTGCCGGTGATCTTCACCTCCTCCATCACGAAGAGTTCGGGATCCCAGGTCTTGCYCGGCGTCAGCTCATTCGGATTCCASCCGCTCGGGTCCGTGCCACTCAGCGGCCGGTTCTCGACATAGCTGTAGCGGTTGTAGCTCTGCAGTTCRTAGGGCTTCGTCACGGCCCGRTCCGCKGACAGGAAGCGCCCKAGGGCCGCGTCGTACAKSCGSCCGTTCATGTGCGTGAGCCCGATGTCGTCGAGYTGCTCRTGGCCGGTGAAGCCGCGGTCGGTGCCGCTGTTSAMSGCSGGGCTCCAGTCGATSMCSAGCGCGCCKGCKGCGTCGTRGTTGCCGYTCGAGAAACGGCGCTTGCCGAACGGGTCGTAGGCGTTGCGGGCCGTSASGTYGCCGTTGTGRTCSGTCGTYGCYGCGATGCTGCCCAGGTGRTCCTTGTGCCAGTACTCCAGCTTCACCGCGCTCAGGCTCGACTGCACGGCTGGTGCGGTCTGCGCGGCGCCGAGCGTGGGCAACGCTCCCGTGCTCACCAGCACSCCGAGGCTCTGGCCGCCAGCGCTCAGGTAGTGGCGGTTGCTCGTGACCGCRGGGTTCGCWGCGCTCAGGCTCGTSGGTGMGTTGACTTCGCTCTCGAAGGCCAGWCCMCCYGYGTTGTCCGRRTGCAGGTACCACGTGGTYCKCGTRCCGGCGTTGGTGCCGCTCGGGATSGTCCGCACYTCGCGGATGCGCGCGTGGTCCTCGTCGTAGCCCCACACGTAGCTCGGCCCGCCTGCAGGCCCTTGCACWCCGSTYTGRCTGTCCGGCAGGTTGAAGCCGGTGTACGTGATCCCGCGGTACTTRCCCGCCGTCGCGCTGGCGATGTTGCCGTTCGCATCGAAGCCGTAGGTGTTGGCCGCSGCTCCTTCGATGCTCTKCACCGCATGCGGCCGCACTGCATTGGCGCCCTGTGCGTTGTAGCTGTACACCCCGACATCGCTCTTGTAGAGGATGCTGCCCAGCGCGTTGTATTGCAGGCTCACCGTGCGCACGAGGCCGTTGATCGCAGGAGCCGCCACCGTGTAGCGCTGCAGCCGGCCCAACGCGTCGTGCTCGAAGTTCTCCGTCACCGCGCCGGTGCTGCCATCCCCGTTCGCATCGTTGCGGTTCGTCAGCCGGCCCAGGCTGTCCCACACGTAGCCGTGGTTCAGCACGTCAGTGGCGTTGCCCTTGCCTGCCGTCAGGCCGCTCGCACGGCCGGTAGTGGCTTCATAGCCCGAYTTGCTCACCACCGMRYTGCTGTACCGCTGCTGCTCCAACTSGTCCCAYGCGTTGCAGGCCTGCGCCTGCCACAGCACYGTGCCGGCMGGCAGCGTGACRCTCGCGCCCGGCGTGCCTCCCGGGGTGCTCGGYAGCGGGYTCACCGTSACCGCSGTYGCCAGCGACACRCTGYTCAGGAATCCCTTGGGCGTGTAGCCGTAGTTCACMGTSAGCCCGGTYGGCCAGGTCTGSSTCGCYTGCCGGCCGTTKGCGTCATAGSYCASCGCRCTSGCGAAGSTCGGCCCGTTGACGACGCTGGTGCGGTAGTTGATCGGCCGGCCCAATCCGTCGTACGCCCACTGCCGACTGATGCCGGTGCTGGTGCYCGTCGCGCACAGCTTGCCGATGCCCATCAAGCAGCTGTCGTAGGTCCAGGTGCTC
>NZ_JBFUFP010000585.1:0-3397 GCF_056403375.1 Rhizobacter sp. P2_H2 | reverse complement strand
GGCTGTCGTCGAGGAACAGCCAGCCGCACAGCGGCCCGGCGCACAGCCGCATGCGGGCGGCGCGCGGCGAGCAGAACAGCGTCAGGCCCTCGCGCGCGAGCAGCGTGCGCAACGAGGCCGCGCTGTCGTCGGCGGTGCCGCGCCAGCGCAGGCCGGCCTGCGTGTGGCTGACGCGCGGGCCATCGCCGGAAGCCAGGTCGTTCAGCAGCGTGAGCGCCGCGGCGGGCGGCTTCGTGCCCTGCGCGATCGCGAGGCCGACGCGAAACACCGCATCGCGCGCGGCGATCACCGGCGCGAGCTCGTCGGTCGACGCCTTCAGCGCCGCGGCGCCGCGTGCGTCGACCAGGTCCTGCTCGAGGCACCACTGCGCGAAGCGCGCCCAGCTGCTCAATCGCTCGGACGGCGTGTCGGACAGGTGATCGCCGGCGGTGTTCGCGAACTCCAGCGCGAGCGCGCCGCCGACGCCGGCCGAGAGGGTGGCCATCAGCGCCGCCCTTATGTCGATGGTGGCCAGTAGCGCTGCTCGGTGTCGGCAAAGCGCGGGTGGGCGTCGATGCGCGACAGCAACTCGGCGAAGCCGGGCCGTGCCGAGGCCAGGTGCGGGCGCGTGCCGAAGCACCTGGACAGCGCAGCGGCCATCAGGTCGAGTGCGCCGGGGGTGTCGCCACCGAGGAAGGCGGCCGATGGCGGCGCGGCGAAGCTGTCGGCGAACACCTCCCACAGCCCGTGCAGGTGGCGGCGGGTCTGCGCGCGGATGCGCCTGGCCTCGTCGTCGCTGCAGGCCTCGCAGAAGCGCTCGGGGAAGTCGATCACCGTGATGGCGGGGTAGACGTTGGCCGCCAGGTAGACGAGCCCGCGCAGGTGGCTGGCGCGCGCGGCCGCGTCGGCGGGCAGCAGCCGGGCCTCGGGGTGCGTGAGGCCGAGGTGGATCAGGATCGCCGCCGTCTCGGTCAGCAGTTCGCCGCCGGCGCCTTGCAGCGTCGGGATCTGCACCAGCGGGTTGGCGAGCTTCAGCCGGTCGCGGCCGGGCGACTCGGTCCACGGCGCGGCCTCGACGGTCTCGAACGGCACGCCGCACAAGCGCAATGCGGCATCGACGGCAGCGCAGCCGACCGACCCGGGCGTGGCAAAGAGGGTGTACATGGCGGGTTCCTGAAGATGTCGAGGCGGCTTGATTCTGCCTAACCGGTTAGGCAAGTCAATCACCCTGATCGCATGTGCCGGGCAGTTGGGTTCAAATCGCGGGCATGAGCAAGGCGTTCACCAAAGAGACCGATTCCAGCGACGACGAGGACGACGAGGTCGGCCTGCCGGCGTTGCCGCAGGGCACGCGCAACTACATGACGCCCGGCGGCTACCAGGCGCTGCGCCACGAGCTGCTGACGCTGCTCGACGACGAGCGGCCGAAGGTCGTCGAGGTGGTGTCGTGGGCCGCGAAGAACGGCGACCGTTCCGAGAACGGCGACTACCTGTACGGCAAGAAGCGGCTGCGCGAGATCGATCGCCGCATCCGCTTCCTGACCAAGCGGCTCGACATCGCCGAGGTCGCCGACCCGTCGCTGCACCACGGCAACGACCAGGTGTTCTTCGGCGCGACGGTGACCTATGCGAACGAGYGCGGCGAGGAGCGCACCGTCACGATCAAGGGTGTCGACGAATCGGACAGCAGCCGCGGCGAGATCAGCTGGATCGCGCCGATCGCGCGGGCGCTGCTGAAGGCGCGCATCGGCGACGAGGTGCAGTTGATGACGCCGGGCGGGCTCGAGCGGATCGAGGTGATCGACGTGAAATATCCGAAGCCGTAGGGATGGCCCGGAATGGCTTCCGGGCTACGGCTTGACGCGGGTCACGCGCAGCACGGGCGCCGCGCGGCGCAGCGTGCGCATCACGTCGGCCAGGTGCAGCCGGTCGCGCACGCTCAGCAGCAGGCGCAGCTCGATCGTCTGCGCCGCCGGTTCGTCGTCCATGTCGATGTGGGTGATGTCGGCCTCGGCCTCGCTGACGGCCGCCGCCACCTGGGCCAGCACGCCCTTGCCGTTCTTCAGCAGCAGCGTGACGCCGGTCTCGAACGCGCGCACCGGCTCCTCGGCCCACTCGACCGTCATCCAGCGCTCGCTGTCGCGCTCGAACAGGCGCTTCGCGGTGGAGCAGTCGACGGTGTGCACCAGCAGCCCCTCGCCGCGGCCGAGGTAGCCGACGATCGCGTCGCCGGGGATCGGGCGGCAGCACGGTGCCATCTGCACCGAGGCGCCCTCGCTGCCGTCGATCACCACCAGACCCTGCGACGGCGCGTTGTCGTCGGCGGCGTAGCGGCCCATCGTCAGCGTCAGCGCATCGGGGCGCTCGCCGCGCTCGCCCATCATCTGGGCCAGCCGCTTCGCGACGATGGTCGCGATCTTGCGGCCAAGGCCGATGTCGATCAGCAGCTCGGCGCGCGAGCGCGTGCCGCTCCAGCGCGCGAGTTGCTGCCACAGCGCGCCGGCAGCGGCATCCGCCGGGTCGCTGGCCGGCATGTTCAGGCCTTCGGCGCGCAGCGCCTGCGCGAGCAGCTTCTCGCCCAGCTGCTGCGACTCTTCCTGCTCCATGTTCTTCAGGTAGTGGCGGATCTTCGAGCGCGCCCGGCCGGTGCGCACGAAGTTCAGCCAGGCCGGGTTCGGCCGCGCGCCCGGTGCGGTGACGACCTCGACCACGTCGCCGCTGCGCAGCTCGGTGCGCAGCGCGACCGGGTCGCCGTTGACCTTGGCCGCGACGCAGTGGTCGCCGACGTCGGAGTGGATCGCGTACGCGAAGTCGACCGGCGTCGCGCCGCGCGGCAGCGCCATGATGCGGGACTTCGGCGTGAACACGTAGACCGCATCGGGGAACAGGTCGATCTTGACGTGCTCGAGGAACTCGTTGGCGTCGCGCGTCTCGTCTTGAATATCGATCAGCGACTGCAGCCACAGCGTGCCCAGGCGCTGCGCATCGTGCAGCTGCGTGGTGCCGCCGGCCTTGTACATCCAGTGCGCGGCGATGCCCTTCTCGGCCACCGCATGCATCGGCTCGGTGCGGATCTGGAACTCCACCGCCGTGCCCAGCGGGCTCACGAGCGTGGTGTGCAGCGACTGGTAGCCGTTCGCCTTCGGGATCGCGATGTAGTCCTTGAAGCGCCCGGGCAGCGGCTTGTACAGCTGGTGCAGCACGCCGAGCGCGAGGTAGCACTCGGGCAGCGTGCCGACCACGATGCGGAAGCCGAAGATGTCGTTCACCTGCGCGAAGCTGAAGTGCTTCTCGCGCATCTTGCTGTAGATCGAATAGAGCGTCTTCTCGCGGCCGAACACCTGCACCTTCTGCTGGGCCTGCGGCTGCGCGTCGGCGAAGGCCTTCTCGACCTCGCGCTGGATGCGCTCGACGATGT
>NZ_JBFUFP010000584.1:0-3408 GCF_056403375.1 Rhizobacter sp. P2_H2 | reverse complement strand
CGGTGCTGCTGGTGCGCGCGCAGGAAGCCGCGACGCCGACCGCGCGGGCGTGAACCGCGGGCTGCGCCGGCTGGCTTTCGCCGCACTGCTCGCGGCCGTGGGGCCGCTGCAGGCACAGCGCCCGTTCCCGTCGCCGCCATTGGCCGACGCGTTCGCCGAGCAGGTGAGCCCGCGGCTCGAGTTGCCCGAGCCGGCGGCCGCCGGCTACGCGGCGCTGCTCGCCGGGGCGTGGCAGGCCGCTGCGATCGACCCGGGGCCGGCGACGCAGTTCGTGCTGCTGGTCGATCGCCATCCGCAGGTGCAGGCGCTGGTGCTGTTCTGGGGCTCGCCCGAGGACGGCTGGCGGGTGGTCGGCGCGGCGCCGGTGTCGACCGGGCTGCCGGGGCGCTACGAGCATTTCACGACGCCGCCCGGCGTGTTCGCGCATTCGCTGCAGAACCCGGATTTCCGCGCCGAGGGGACGCGCAACGAGCTCGGCATCCGCGGCTACGGCCGCAAGGGCGCGCGGGTGTTCGACTTCGGCTGGGTCGCGGCGCCCAAGGGCTGGGGCGACCACGCGATGAGCGTGATGCGCCTGCAGGTGCATGCGACCGACCCGGACCTGCTCGAGCGTCGCCTCGGCTCGGCGCAGTCGAAGGGCTGCATCCGCATCCCGGAACGCCTGGACGAGTTCCTCGACCGCTACGGCGTGCTCGATGCCGACTATGACGCTGCGCTCGCGCAGGGGCATTCGCTGTGGATGCTGCGCGCCGACCGGCTGCCGAGCCCGTGGGCCGGGCGCTGGCTGGTGGTGGTCGAGTCGACGGTGGATGCGCGGCCGGCCTGGTCGCCGGCGCCCGCCATGCGCTGATCCGGCGCCGCGCCGCGCGCTACGGCATCACGACCGCTGCCCCCAGTACGCGCCCGGCACGCAGGTCGGCCAGCGCGACGTTGGCGCGGTCCAGCGGGTAGGGTGTGGCGTGCACGTCGAGCGGATGGCGGCGCGCGAATGCGAAGAACTCGGCAGCGTCGGCGCGCGTGAGGTTCGCCACCGACATCAGCTGCCGCTCGTGCCACAGCAACTCGTACGGAAACGACGGGATGTCGCTCATGTGGATGCCGCCGCAGACCACGCGGCCGCCGGGGCGCACCGCGCGCAGCGCGAGCGGCACCAACTCGCCGGCCGGTGCGAACAGGATGGCGGCATCGAGCGCGTGCGGCGGCGCCTCGGTGCTCGCGCCGGCCCACACTGCGCCGAGGCGGCGCGCGAAGTCCTGCGCGGCGATGTCGCCCGGCCGCGTGAACGCGTGGACCTGGCGGTCCTGCTGCAGCGCGACCTGCGCGACCAGGTGGGCCGCGGCCCCGAAGCCGTACAGGCCGAGGTGGCGGGCATCGCCGGCCAGGCGCAGGCTGCGCCAGCCGATCAGCCCGGCGCACAGCAGCGGCGCCACCAGCAGCGGCGGCTGGTCCAGGTTCAGCTCGATGCAGAAATCGGCTTCGGCGACGGTGTGCGTCGCGAAGCCGCCGTCGCGGCCGTGGCCGGTGAAGACCGGCGCCTCGCACAGGTTCTCGCTGCCGCGCGCGCAGGCCGCGCAGTGCCCGCAGGTGTGGCCGAGCCACGGCACGCCGACGCGCATGCCGGTGCGCAGCCGCGTGACCCCGGGGCCGAGCCGCTCGACGATGCCGACGATCTCGTGCCCCGGCACCAGCGGCAGGCGCGGCAGCGGCAGTTCGCCGTCGACCACGTGCAGGTCGGTGCGGCACACCGCGCAGGCCTCGACGCGCAGCAGCACCTCTGCGGAGCCGGGCACCGGCAGCGGCCGCTCCTCCAGGTGCAGCGGCTCGCCCGGCTGCCGCAGCACCATCGCACGCATTGGTTCATCGGCCATCACGGCTCCTTCAATCGAGGGGGTGGGTCAGCAGCCACAGCAGCACGGCGGCGGCGACGATGCCGAGCACGAGCAGGATGGCGATGACGATCAGGCCGGTCATGGCAGTGCGGAATGCGGCAGCGCCGCCAGCCCCGCCCAGATCACGGCGACCGCGATCGCGAGCGAGGCGACGCCCGCCGCGGCGCCGGCCAGCAGCCACGCACCGTCGTGCCGCAGCACGCCCAGCATCATCACGCTGATCGCGAAGGCCGGCGCCATGTTGCCCAGCGGCACCGGCAGTGCGAGCACCGCGCCGAGCACGAAACACAGCAGCCCCGCGARCCGCACCGGCAGCGCTGCCGACAGCGCCGGCCAGCGCGGGCGCAGCAGCGGCTCGACGCGCGCGAGCCACGGCAGCAGGCGACGGGTGAGGGCGGCGAAGCGCTCGCGCGAGATCGAGCGCGCCGCGATCGGCGCCGGCAGCCAGGCCGGCAGCCCGAGCGCGAGCTGTGCCGCGAGGAACAGCAACGGCACGCCGAGGACGCCGGACGTGCCGGGCGGCACCGGCAGCAGGTTGGGCAGCGCGAAGAAGAGGATCAGCGTGGCCAGCGCCTGGTCCTGCATCGCGAGCAGCAGGTCGCCGATGCGGATGCGCTCGCGCTGCGGGTCGCTCGACAGCGCGAGCAGCACGCGCGACAGCGCATCGGGCGGGGGCGGCGGTTCGGTGCTGCGGGCGGCAAGGAGTGGCATCGCGGGGCTCCGGTGGCGCGTGGCGGGCTTGGATCACGCCGCAGCAGCGTAGCGGGCGGCGCTGCCGCGGCCTTGCGCGGGATCAATCCGCGGCGCGCCGGGCGGCCGAAGAATCGCCCGACCATTCCACCACCGGAGAACGCTCATGAGCACGCTCGGCAAACTGGTCCTCGGCGCGATGGGCGCCCTGCGCGCCCGCCCTGCGCTGGGCGACGGGCCGCGCACGCTGGCCCTGCCGCCCGCATCGCCGGGCAACGACATCACGCTGCAACGGGCGCTGTCGCAGCGGCGCTCCAGCCGGGTGTTCGACCCGCGCGCGCTGCCGCTGTCGCTGCTGTCGAACCTGCTGTGGGCGGCCGACGGCATCAACCGCGACGACGGGCGGCGCACCGCGCCGTCGGCCCTCGACGAGCGCGAGATCGACCTGATCGTCACGCTGCCCGAGGGCGCCTACCGCTACGACGCCGCGGCGCACGCGCTGCAGCTGGTGAGCGCCGAGGACATCCGCCGCGTGACCGGCTACCAGGACTTCGTGGATGCCGCGCCGCTGAACATCGTCTACGTGCTCGACCATGCGCGCATGTCGCGCGTGCCGGCGTCGCAGCGCACGCTGTTCGCGGCGGTGTCGGCCGGCGCGATCGCGCAGAACGTCTACCTGTACGCGGCCGGTGCCGGGCTCGCGACGGTGCTGCGCGGCTGGCTCGACCGCGAGGCGCTCGCCAACGCGCTCGGCCTGCAGCCCGACCAGGAGGTGCTGATGGCGCAGACCGTGGGTTTCCATGCGCCTTGACGTCGCGGCCCTGCGCCG
>NZ_JBFUFP010000583.1:0-3413 GCF_056403375.1 Rhizobacter sp. P2_H2 | reverse complement strand
GCTGGGGCCGGAGCGCGCCCGAGGCCCTGCGCAACGGCAACTGGGTCTACGCGAGCTACCTGCCGAATGGGCAGAAGAGCGGGGACGACACCGCCGCCTGCCGTGCCTGCCACCTGCCGCTGGCGGCGAAGGACTTCGTGCACCGCTACGACGAGCACTTCGCACAGCAGAAATAGCGCTGCCTTTGCCCTGCTGATCCGGCTCAAGTCCCGGCCGGGGTCCGGAACAATCCCGGGCATGAACGCATTGATGAAGCAACTGCAGGGCTGGCTCGGGCCGCACGCCAAGGCGATCAAGGCGCTGATGGCGCCGGTCTTCATCATCATGGTGCTGTCCATGATGGTGCTGCCGCTGCCGGCCTTCGCGCTCGACCTGCTGTTCACCTTCAACATCGCGATGGCGCTGATGGTGATGATGGTTGCCGCGTACATGGTGCGGCCGCTCGATTTCTCGGCCTTCCCGACCGTCATCCTGCTGACCACGCTGCTGCGGCTGTCGCTGAACATCGCCTCCACCCGCGTCGTGCTGCTGCAAGGCCACACCGGCCCGGGCGCGGCCGGCAAGGTGATCGAGTCGTTCGGCCATTTCCTGATCGGCGGCAACTTCGCGGTCGGCCTGATCGTGTTCGCGATCCTCGTCGTGATCAACTTCGTCGTGGTGACCAAGGGTGCCGAGCGCATCGCCGAGGTCGGCGCGCGCTTCACGCTGGATGCGATGCCCGGCAAGCAGATGGCGATCGATGCCGACCTGAACGCCGGCCTGATCGACGAGAAGGAGGCCAAGCGCCGCCGCCTCGAAGTGGGCAACGAGGCGGAGTTCTTCGGCTCGATGGATGGTGCCAGCAAGTTCGTGCGCGGCGACGCGATGGCCGGCCTGCTGATCCTGTTCATCAACATCATCGGCGGCTTCATCATCGGCGTGGCGCAGCACGACCTGTCGGCGTCGCAGGCGGCCGACAGCTACATCCTGCTGGCCATCGGCGATGCGCTGGTGGCCCAGGTGCCGGCGCTGCTGATCTCGGTGGCGGCGGCGATGGTGGTGTCGCGCGTCGGCAAGGAAGAAGACGTCGGCACGCAGGTCGCGAGCCAGGTCTTCAATTCGCCGCGCGTGCTGGGCATCACGGCCGGCGTGATCGGCCTGCTGGGCATCATCCCGGGCATGCCGCACCTGGTGTTCCTGCTGATCTCGGGCAGCATGGGCTATGCCGCCTGGTGGATGAACGAGCGCAACAAGCGCGTGAAGAACACCCCGCCGCCGGCCGCGCCGGTGGCCGAACCGAATGCCGAGGCCAGCTGGGACGACCTGCAGCCGGTCGACACGCTGGGCCTGGAAGTGGGCTACCGGCTGATCACGCTGGTCGACAAGAACCGCGAGGGCGACCTGCTGCAGCGCATCAAGGGCGTGCGGCGCAAGTTCGCGCAGGATGTCGGCTTCCTGCCGCCGCCGGTGCACATCCGCGACAACCTGGAACTCAAGCCCAGCATGTACCGGCTGACGCTGCGCGGCGCGGTGGTCGGCGAGGGCGAGGCCTTCCCGGGCATGCTGCTGGCGATCAACCCGGGCGGTGCCACCACCCAGCTGATCGGCACCCGAACCACCGACCCGGCGTTCGGGCTGCCGGCCGTGTGGATCGAGGAGCGCCAGCGCGAAGCGGCGCAGATGAACGGCTTCACGGTGGTGGACTGCTCCACCGTGGTGGCCACGCACCTGTCGCACCTGATGCAGCTGCACGCGGCCAAGCTGCTCGGCCGCGTCGAGACGCAGCAGCTGGTCGAGCACGTGACCAAGCTCGCACCGAAGCTGATGGAAGACGTGATCCCGAAGATGGTCGGCATCGCCAGCCTGCAGAAGGTGTTGCAGCTGCTGCTGGAAGAGGGCGTGCACATCCGCGACATGCGCTCGATCGTCGAGAGCCTGGCCGAGCATGCGGCGGTGGCGAGCGAGCCGGGCGAGCTGGCGCGGCGCATCCGCATCAGCCTGGCGCCGGCCATCGTGCAGCAGATCTACGGCCCGGTGAAGGAGCTCGAGGTGATCGCGCTGGAGCCGGAGCTGGAGCGCCTGGTGACGCAGGCGTTGAATTCGCCGCACGGCGCGGTGCTCGACCCCGGCGTTGCCGACACTCTGACGCGCAGCGCCGCCGCGTCGGCCAAGCGCCAGGAAGACCTCGGCCACCCGGCCTGCCTGCTGGTGCCGGACGTGATCCGCGCGCCGATGGCCCGGCTGCTGAAGCGCGCCGCGCCGCGGCTGCGGGTGCTGGGGCACAGCGAGATTCCGGAGACGCACTCGATTCGCATCGGGTCGATCATCGGCGCCAACTGATCGCGTCTCCTTTGCTGTTGATTCGACAGCATTTGCTGTAGAATTGACAGCAAATGAGCGACGTCCTGACAGCCCTGTTCGGCAGCAAGACCAAGGCACGCATCCTCGAAGTGCTGTTGTCGAACCCGGACCAGGCCTATCACTTGCGCGGCCTGGCCCAGGCGGCCGGCACGGATTCGGGCAACACCAGCAAGCTGCTGCGTGTTCTGGTCGAGGGCGGGGTGGTGCGAGCGCTGCCTGAGAGTCCATCGACGCGGTATTCGATCAACCTCGATTCGCCGCTGACCGAGCCGCTTCGATCCTTGTTTGCCCGCGCCGGCTCGCTGATGGAGGATCTTCGTACCAGGGCGCAAACGCTGGCCGCCGCCTACATTGCGGTCTTCGGGTCGCAGGCAGCAGGAACGGCAGACGCACTCAGCGACGTGGACGTGCTGGTCGTCGGTGAGTTGAGTTCGGTGTCCGCCCAGGCAGCCTTCAAGTCGGTCGGCCGCCAGCATCACAAGAGCATCAATGTCGTGGTCGTGTCGCCTCCCGAACTGGCGCTCCAGCTGAGCGCGGGCAGTGCGTTCTGGGCTTCCGTTGCAGCGGGACCCCGGGTCGACCTGAAGGGAACGTGGTCCGACCACACAGCCTTGCTGTCGCGTTAGCACCGCGGAACAGGGGGTCTTTCCCCCCTCTCATCCCTCTCAAGTTTCCGCCCCACCCCGGAACAATGACGGCACGCATCCACCGCGTCCGTCCATGACCTCTGCCTTCCTGTCCACCGCCGTGCCCCCTCGGCACGAAACATCCCAAATGAAGGGATTTACGGTGGCTCATCCCCGGACCGCGGCCGGCTGCGCTCTCACACACTGGATGCCATTGCTTGCCACTGGTTCCTGCTCGATCTCCTGGAGCTCCCGATGAACGTCAAACGCTTCACCGCCCGCACTTCGCGCGACGCCCTGACCCTGGTCCGCCAGGCTTTCGGCGAAGACGCCGTCGTGCTCTCGACCAAGCCCTGCGCCGAAGGCGTCGAGGTGCTGGCCATGGCGCCGGAAAGCGTTCAACAGATCGAGCGCCTGTCGGCCGCCGGTCCGATCCCGCCGTCGCCC
>NZ_JBFUFP010000582.1:0-3414 GCF_056403375.1 Rhizobacter sp. P2_H2 | reverse complement strand
GAGGTGCACTTCGACCTGAGCCTCGACGTGATGGAAAACGCCCGCGGACTGGACTTCCAG
The DNA here is from genome assembly GCF_056403375.1 of Rhizobacter sp. P2_H2. Classification (NCBI taxonomy): domain Bacteria; kingdom Pseudomonadati; phylum Pseudomonadota; class Betaproteobacteria; order Burkholderiales; family Sphaerotilaceae; genus Rhizobacter; species Rhizobacter sp. P2_H2. The sequence continues at coordinate 3,354 of NZ_JBFUFP010000582.1, read as the reverse complement.
CTCGCCTGGGCCACCGACCTGTTCGACCGCGCGACCATCGATCGCTTGCGCGCGGCCTTCGTGCACCTCGCCGCGCAGGCGGCCGTCGACCCGCAGCGCGCGCTGGCGTCGACCACGCTGCCCGGCGAGCCGTCGGTGCTGCACGGCGAGCCGGTGGCCTGGCCGTGGCACAGCGTGCCGGCGCTGTGGGCTGCGCAGGCGGCGCGGCATGCGCAACGCCCGGCCGTCGTCGATGCGCAGGGCTCGCACAGCCACGCGCAGCTGGAACGCGCCGCGCGCAGCCTGGCCGCGCAGCTCGGCCGGCAGGGCATCGTCGCCGAGGAGCGCGTCGCGCTGCTGCTGGAGCGCGGCAGCCCGTTCGTGCTGGCGATGCTGGCGGTGATGAAGGCCGGTGCCGTGGCCGTGCCGCTTGATCCCGCGTTGCCGGTGCCGCGGCTGCAGGCGATGCTGCGCGATTGCGGCGCCCGCGCGCTGATGGCCGCCGGGCCGGTGCCGTGGAGCACGTTGCCGGTGATCGTGCCGGACTTCGACGTGCCGAGCCAGGAGTTGCTGCCGGCCGAGCCCGTCCTGCTGCCGGACCAGGCTGCGTACCTGATCTACACCTCGGGCTCGACCGGCGCGCCGAAGGGTGTCGTGGTGTCGCACGGCGCGCTCGCGAACTACACGCAATCGATGCTCGCGCGGCTGGCCTTGCCTGATGACACGCCGCGGGGCCTGAACTTCGCGATGGTGTCGACGGTGGCCGCCGACCTCGGCCACACCACGCTGTTCGGCGCGCTGTGCGCCGGCGGCAGCCTGCTGATGCTCGATGCGTCCGCAGCCTTCGACCCCGATGCCTTCGCCGACGCGATGCAGCGCCACCGCATCGACGTGCTGAAGATCGTGCCCAGCCACCTGAAGGGCCTGCTGAATGCGGCACGGCCGCACGACGTGCTGCCGGCCCACACGCTGGTGCTGGGCGGCGAGGCCGCCGATGCGGCGCTGCTGGCCACGCTGCGCGCGCTGCGGCCGGGGCTGCGCATCGTCAACCACTACGGGCCGACCGAGACCTGCGTCGGCATGCTGATGCACGTCGCCAGCGACGACGATGCAGCGCTGCCGCTGGGCCGGCCGATCGGCGGCATGTCGGCCTTCGTGCTCGACGACGCGCTCGAACCGGTGCAGCCGGGCATCGCCGGCGAGCTGTATGTCGGCGGACCGGGCTTGGCGCGGGGCTATCGCGGGCAGCAGGGGCTGACGGCGGGCCGCTTCGTCGCATCGCCGTTCCAGACGGGCGAGCGGCTGTACCGCACCGGCGACCGGGTGCGCCAGCGCAGCGACGGTGCACTGGTGTTCCTCGGCCGCAGCGACGACCAGCTGAAGATCCGCGGCTTTCGCGTCGAGCCGGGCGAGCTGCAGGCGCGGTTGCGCGAGTTGCCCGGCGTGGCCGATGCCGCGGTGCTGCCGGGCGTGGGCGAGTCGGGGGGCACGGTGCTGTGGGCCTGGGTCGTGCCGCGGGCGGGTGCCACGCTGGACGCCGCGGCGCTGCGGCTTGTGCTGCAAGGCAGCCTGCCGGCCTGGCTGGTGCCGGAGGCGATCGTCGTGCTCGACGCGATGCCGCTGACGGCCAACGGCAAGATCGACCGCAAGGCGCTGCCGCGGCCGGTGCAAGCCGCGGCGGCCCGCGCCATCGAGCCGCCGCGCGGGCCCACCGAGCAGGCGCTGGCGCGCATCTTCGGCGAGGTGCTGGGGCTGGCGGCCGTCGGCCGCGACGATGACTTCTTCGAGCTCGGCGGCGATTCGATCCTGAGCCTGAAGCTGATCGCGCGCATCCGCAAGCAGGTGCCGGGCGGCGCCGGGCTGGCCTTGTCGGAGCTGATGCAGGCGACGCGCTTGCGTGACCTGGCCGGGCGTCTGCAGCAGCGGCTCGAACAGCAGCACGATGCGATCTGCCTGCAGGCGGGCGGCGAGGGCGTGCCGCTGTACTGCTTGCCGGGGATGATCGTCAATTCGCGCGAGTTCCTGCCGCTGGCCGAGACGCTGCTCGGCACGCGGCCGGTGCACGGCTTCGTCAGCCACGTCTACACGCGGCGGCGCTGGYGCGGGTTCGCGGTGCAGGCGCTGGCGGCGGAGTACGCGGCCTTCATCGAGGCGACGGCGGTGGGCGGGCGCTGCGCGCTGCTCGGCTGGTCGTCGGGCGGCGACCTGGCGATCGAGGTGGCGCGGCAACTGCAGGGGCGGGTCGCGGTGGACTTCCTCGGCATGGTCGACGTGTTCGAGACCGAGCCGCTGTGCGCCTCGCGGCCGCTCGGTAGCGATGAGCGCGCGCTGGCCTGGCGAGAGATCGATGCCTGGGTGTCGAGATCGACGATGGCCGACGCATGGCGCGAGCTGTTCGCGCGGCTGGACGACGTGGAACGCGACGGGCTGGCCGAGCAGGTGCTGCTGGGCGACCGCGCGCTGCCGCTCGATGGCGATGGTGACGACGCGGCCGAGTACCTGCTGTGGGCAACGATCGACAAGCGGGTGCAGGGGGCGCGCTACCTGCATGGCCGCATCGAGACGCCGATACACGTCTTCCACGCGGGCCAGTCGGTGAACGACACGGTCGGCCGCCTGCGCGACTGGACGCAGCACGCGCCGGTGGTCGCCACGACCGTGATCGACGGGGCGAGCCACCTCGACATCATCCGCCGCGCGCAGCTGCACGCCGCGCTGCGGCGGGCACTCCCCTAGAATCGTTCGCCCCGAGCACGTCGCCCGGGGCATCGACGATCAAGGAACACCGGCATGGGCGCGCAGTGGAAGGCATATCACAAGGACCTGGCGGCCAATGCCAAGGGCAGGCTGTTCGGCAAGCTGGCCAAGGACATCATGGTGGCCGCGCGGCACGGCGCCGACCCGGCCGCGAACTCGCGGCTGCGGCTGGTGATCGAGCAGGCGCGCAAGGTCTCGATGCCCAAGGACACGCTGGACCGCGCGATCAAGAAGGGCGCGGGGCTGACCGGCGAGGTCGTGCACTTCGAGCACGCGCTGTATGAAGGCTTCGCGCCGCACCGGGTGCCGGTGATGGTGGAGTGCCTGACCGACAACGTGAACCGCGCGGCGTCCGACATGCGGGTGCTGTTCCGCAAGGGGCAGCTCGGCGCTTCGGGCTMGGTGGCCTGGGATTTCGACCACCTGGGGATGATCGAGGCCGAGCCGGCGGCGCCGGGCGCCGACCCCGAAGTGGCGGCGATCGAAGCCGGCGCGCAGGACTTCGAGCCGGCCGACGAGAACGGCGTCACGATGTTCCTGACCGACCCGGCCGACCTCGACCTCGTCAGCCGAGCGCTGCAGGGGCAGGGCTTCACGGTGCTGTCGGCCAAGCTCGGC
>NZ_JBFUFP010000581.1:0-3416 GCF_056403375.1 Rhizobacter sp. P2_H2 | reverse complement strand
CACCCGAGTCGATCGCCCCACGCATGTTCAGTTTCTTCAAGAAAAAGCCCGCTCCTGTCGACACGCCGGCCTCGCCGCCGACCACTGCGACGCCTGCCGCGCCCGTCCCGGCAGTGCAGGCCGCCATCACGCCGGCCGCTGCCGAGCCCGAGCGCCGCAGCTGGGTCGACAAGCTGCGCGGCGGCCTGCGCAAGACCGGCTCCAGCATCGCCCAGGTGTTCACCGGCACGCAGATCGACGAGGCCCTCTATGAAGAACTCGAATCCGCGCTGCTGATGGCCGATGCCGGCGTCAAGGCCACCGAGTTCCTGCTCGACGACCTGCGCCGCCGCGTGAAGGAGGCCCGGGCCACCGACCCGTCGCAGGTCAAGGCGCTGCTCGCCGCGGCGGTGGCCGACCTGCTGCGTCCGCTCGAGAAGCCGCTGCGTGTCGGCGAACACGCGCCCACCGTGATGATGGTGGTCGGCGTCAACGGCGCCGGCAAGACGACCAGCATCGGCAAGCTCACGCGCCACCTCGCCGACAGCGGCCAGAAGGTGCTGCTGGCCGCGGCCGACACCTTCCGTGCCGCCGCGCGCGAGCAGCTCGCGGTGTGGGCCGAGCGCGCCGACGTGCCGCGGCAGGCCGGCTCGGTCGAGATCGTCTCGCAGGCCGATGGCGATCCGGCGGCGGTCAGCTTCGATGCGGTGGTCGCCGGCAAGGCGCGCGGCTGCGACGTCGTCATCGCCGACACCGCCGGCCGGCTGCCGACGCAGCTCCACCTGATGGAGGAGCTGAAGAAGATCCGGCGCGTGATCGCGAAGGCGCAAGAGGGCGCCCCGCACGAGGTGCTGCTGGTGATCGACGGCAACACCGGCCAGAACGCGCTGGCCCAGGTCAAGGCCTTCGACGATGCGCTCGGCCTCACCGGCCTGATCGTCACCAAGCTCGACGGCACCGCGAAGGGCGGCATGCTGGCGGCGATCGCGCGCGAGCGGGCGATCCCGGTCTACTTCATCGGGGTCGGCGAGAAGCTCGAAGACCTGCAGACCTTCAATGCGCGCGAATTCGCGCAGGCCTTGCTGGAGTGACCCGGCGCTGAATCAGCGGGGGCGGGGCGAGTTGCCCGAGCGCGGGATGTTCGGCGGCGCGGCGGATGCCAACGGTGCCGGCGCCGAGTCGATGTCGTCGAACCAGGTCGACGGCGGCGGCTCGCGCATCTCGAGTCCGTCGTCCTCGTCGACCGGGCCGCGGCCGACCGGCTGGTAGCCGGCGGTCGTCGACGGGGCATGCGTCGATGGCGTGCTCTCGCTCGACTTGCTGCCGAGGATCGCGTTGCGCGCACCGGTCGCGCTCGGCAGCGCGTCCTCGCGCCACACGTGCAGCGGAATGCCGGAGGCTTCGAGCACGCGGTCCATGCGGTTGTGGCGCTGCGAGGTGCGTTCCTTCTCCTGCGCCTCGGGCGCGCGGATGTCGACCACCGCGATCACCTGCGAGCTGCTGTCGCAGACCACGAGATCGGCGCAGAGCAAGCCGACGCGGCGCAGCCACTCCGAATACGAATGCCGCGTCGGCACCTTCACGAAGCGCGCCAGCGGCACCTGCGCCAGGATGATGTGCTCCGGCAGCCCGCCGCGCAGCGCGAGGTAGGCCTTGCGCTCGGCGGTGGTCAGGATGCGGGTCGCCTGCGGCTGCCACGACTGCAGCGTGTCCAGCGCCTCGAGCGAGCGCGGCTTGTTGCGCTTGACGGCGGGCTTGGCGCTGGAGGTCTTCATCTTCCAGATCACCAGGCCGCCCACCAGCACCAGGGCGGCGATCAACAGCAATTCCATCTCGAGGTCCAGGTCCGTGTTGGAGGGCAGCGCAGATCTTGGCGGTCCGCGCGCGCGGGGTCAATCATTGTGCCGCCTGCCAGGCGGTTGCGGCGTGTTACAGGCCCACCGGTTCGGGGTGGGATGTGACAAGTCGTCTCAAACGCGCGTCTCAGCGCAGGCCCCCCGGGCCGCCCAGGCCCTTCATGCCGCCCATGCGCTTCATCATCTTCATCAGGCCGCCGCCCTTCATCTTCTTCATCATTCCCTGCATCTGCTCGAACTGGTTCAGCAGCCGGTTGACCTCCTGCACCTGCACGCCGGCACCGGCGGCGATGCGGCGCTTGCGGGTGGCCTTCAGCAGCTCGGGCTTGCGGCGCTCCAGCGGGGTCATCGAGTTGATGATGCCCTCCATCCGACGCACGTCGCGTTCGGCGCGGTCCATGTCGGCCTGGCCCAGGTTGCCGGCCTTCGCGGTCATCTGGGCCGGCAGCTTGTCCATCAGGCCCGACAGCCCGCCCATCTTCTTCATCTGGCTGATCTGCGACAGGAAGTCGTTCAGGTCGAAGTTGTCGCCCGACTTCAGCTTCTCGGCCAGCTTCTGCGCCGCCGCGACGTCGACGCCCTTCTGCACCTCCTCGACCAGCGCGACGATGTCGCCCATGCCCAGCACCCGGCCGGCATGGCGCTGCGCGTCGAACACCTCCAGCCCGTCGATCTTCTCGCTGACGCCGGCGAACTTGATCGGCGCGCCGGTCACCTGGCGCACCGACAGCGCCGCGCCGCCGCGCGAATCGCCGTCGGTCTTGGTCAGCACGATGCCGGTCAGCGGCAGCGCCTCCTTGAAGGCCTTCGCGACGTTGACCGCGTCCTGGCCCTGCATCGCGTCGACGACGAACAGCGTCTCGACCGGCTTCAGCTCGGCGTGCAGCGTGCGGATCTCGTTCATCAGCTGCTCGTCGATCGCCAGCCGCCCGGCGGTGTCGACCAGCAGCACGTCGAAGTAGTGGCGCTTCGCGTGGTCGAGCGCGGCGCGCGCGATGTCCAGCGGCTTGTCGGTGGCGCTCGACGGGAACCACTCGGCGCCGGCCTGCTTCGTCACCACCTTGAGCTGCTCGATGGCCGCCGGGCGGTACACGTCGGCCGAGACGGTCAGCACCTTCTTCTTGCGCTTCTCGATCAGGTGCTTGGCCAGCTTGGCGGTGGTAGTGGTCTTGCCGGCGCCCTGCAGGCCGGCCATCAGGATCACCGCCGGCGGCTGGGCCGCGAGGTTGATGTCGGCGATGCCTTCGCCCATCGTCGCCGCCAGTTCGCGGTTGACGATGCCCACCAGCGCCTGCCCCGGCGACAGCGAGCCCACCACCTCGGCGCCGAGCGCCTTCTCCTTCACGCGGGCGATGAAATCGCGCACCACCGGCAGCGCCACGTCGGCTTCGAGCAGCGCCATGCGCACCTCGCGCAGCATGTCGGTCACGTTGCTGTCGGTGATGCGCGCCTGGCCGCGCATCGTCTTGACGAGCCGGCTCAGGCGATCGGTGAGGGTGGAGGCCATGGGATCGGCGGGCGCGAAGGACGCGGCCCGCGAAAGTACACTGTGGACCATGAGTTTATCGCCCGGGGTTGCAA
>NZ_JBFUFP010000580.1:0-3421 GCF_056403375.1 Rhizobacter sp. P2_H2 | reverse complement strand
CTACAATTTCAGGCAACCGGACTATCCCTGCACACCCCATGGCCCAGATCCCCGACCACAGCAACACCAAGCTGCGCCCCTTGCCCAACCTCATCTTCATGAGCCGTTGGCTGCAGCTGCCGCTGTACCTCGGGCTGATCGTCGCGCAGGCGGTCTACGTGTTCCACTTCTGGGTCGAGCTGGTGCACCTGGTCGAAGCGGCCTTCGGCAGCCAGACGGCGCTGCAGGCGGTGTTCACGGCGGTCGGCGTCAGCGGCGATGCCGCCAAGGGCACCAAGCTGACCGAGACGACCATCATGCTGGTGGTGCTCGGGCTGATCGACGTGGTGATGATCTCCAACCTGCTGATCATGGTGATCGTCGGCGGCTACGAGACCTTCGTGTCGCGCATGAACCTCGAAGGCCACCCCGACCAGCCGGAGTGGCTGAGCCACGTCAACGCCTCGGTGCTGAAGGTGAAGCTTGCGACCGCCATCATCGGCATCTCGTCGATCCACCTGCTGAAGACCTTCATCAACGCCGATGCGCTGAGCGACCGGGTGCTGATCGCGCAGACGGTGATCCACTGCGCGTTCCTGCTGTCGGCAATGGCGATCGCGATCACCGACCGGCTGCTGCCCCAGACCTCCTCGAATCACTGAGGCCGGCGCGCACTGCCCAGCAGCAGCAAGGTGCCGGCGATGCCGGCAATCAGCGAACCGCACAGCACGCCGAGCTTGACCTGCGTCTCGTAGTCGCCGCCGCGGCCCTCGAAGGCCAGCGCGCCGATGAACAGGCTCATCGTGAAGCCGACGCCGCACAGCACGCAGACGCCGAAGAACTGCCGCGTGCTCGCACCGGCCGGCAGCTCGGCCCCGGCCAGCCGGATCAGCAGCCACGACGCGCCGAACACGCCGATCGCCTTGCCCAGCACCAGCCCGGCGGCGATGCCCAGCGGCACCGTCTGCGCGAGCGTGCCGAGCGTGACGCCCTGCAGCGACACGCCGGCATTCGCGAACGCGAACATCGGCAGCACCGCGAACGCGACCCACGGGTGCAGCGCGTGCTCGGTGGTCTCGAGCGGCGAATGGCCTTCTTCCCCGCCCCGCAGCGGGATCGCCAGCGCCGTCGCCACGCCGGCCAGCGTCGCATGCACGCCCGACTTCAGCACGCACACCCAGATCACCAGCCCGACGACGACGTACGGCCCGACGCTCATCACCCGGGCTCGGTTCAGCAGGAACAGCACGACGCCGCCGGCCAGCGCCGCACCCAGCATCGCGAGCGACACGTCGGCGGTGTAGAAGAACGCGATCACGACGATCGCGCCCAGGTCGTCGATGATGGCCACCGCCGTCAGGAATACCTTCAGCGAGGCCGGCACGCGCGAGCCGAGCAGCATCAGGATGCCGAGCGCGAACGCGATGTCGGTCGCCGCGGGGATCGCCCAGCCGTGCAGCGCGACCGGATCGCCCAGGTTGATCCCCGCGTAGATCAGCGCCGGCACCGCCATGCCGCCGATCGCCGCGCCGGCCGGCAGCAGCGCCTGCCGGGCCGATGCCAGCTCGCCGGCCAGCATCTCGCGCTTGATCTCGAGGCCGACGAGGAAGAAGAACACCGCCATCCACAGGTCGTTGACCCACAGCAGCAGCGGCTTGGCCAGCACCAGCAGGTCGCCGCCGATGCGCAACTCGCCCGGCAGCTCGACGAAACGCTGGTAGGCCCCATGCCACGGCGAGTTGCTGACCACCAGCGCGATCACGGCGGCCAGCGCCAGCACGACGCCGCCCGCCGATTCGGACGCGATGAAGCGCCGGATGCCATTCAGCATGAGTTCTCCCCTGTCAGTAAAATTCGGGGCTTCAAGCCAAGCCCACTCGCCGGGGATTGTTCCGCAGTTCAGCAGTTCCGCCCACTTTCCGGGATAGCCACATGACCTCGATCCGCTACACCGACCTGGTTGACAGCGTCGCCGCCGCCCTCCAATACATCAGCTACTACCACCCGGCCGACTACGTCGCGCACCTGGCGCGGGCGTACGAATCCGAGCAGGGCCCGGCCGCCAAGGATGCCATCGCGCAGATCCTGACCAACTCGAAGATGTGCGCCGAAGGGCGCCGCCCGATCTGCCAGGACACCGGCATCGTCAACGTCTTCATGAAGATCGGCATGGACGTGCGCTTCGAGGGCTTCCCGGCCGGCGTGGAAGACGCCGTCAACGAAGGTGTGCGCCGCGGCTACCTCGACCCCGAGAACAAGCTGCGCGCGAGCATCGTGGCCGACCCGCACTTCGAGCGCAAGAACACCAAGGACAACACGCCGGCGGTGATCCACATGAGCCTGGTGCCGGGCAACACGGTCGACATCCAGATCGCGGCCAAGGGCGGCGGCAGCGAGAACAAGAGCAAGTTCGTGATGATGAACCCGAGCGACAGCCTGGTCGACTGGGTGCTGAAGACGGTGCCGACGATGGGCGCCGGCTGGTGCCCGCCSGGCATGCTGGGCATCGGCATYGGCGGCACSGCCGAGAAGGCGATGCTGCTCGCGAAAGAGTCGCTGATGCAGGACATCGACATGTACGAGCTGAAGGCGCGCGGCCCGCAGAACAAGCTCGAGGAACTTCGCATCGAGCTGTGCGACAAGATCAATGCGCTGGGCATCGGCGCGCAGGGCCTGGGCGGGCTGACCACGGTGCTCGACGTGAAGATCGCCACCTACCCGACGCACGCGGCCAGCAAGCCGGTCGCGATGATCCCGAACTGCGCCGCCACGCGCCATGCGCACTTCGTGCTGGACGGCTCCGGCCCGGCCTTCCTCGAGGCGCCCAGCCTCGACCTGTGGCCCGACGTGAAGTGGGCGCCCGACTACAACAAGAGCCGCCGCGTCAACCTCGACACGCTGACGCGCGAGGAAGTGGCGAGCTGGAAGCCGGGCGAGACGCTGCTGCTGAACGGCAAGATGCTGACCGGCCGCGATGCCGCGCACAAGCGCATTCAAGACATGCTGGCGAAGGGCGAGAAGCTGCCGGTCGACTTCACGAACCGCGTCATCTACTACGTCGGCCCGGTCGATCCGGTGCGCGACGAGGTGATGGGCCCGGCCGGCCCGACCACCGCGACCCGCATGGACAAGTTCACCGAGATGATGCTCGCGCAGACCGGCCTGATCGGCATGATCGGCAAGGCCGAGCGCGGCCCGACCGGCATCGAGGCGATCAAGAAGCACAAATCGGCCTACCTGATGGCGGTGGGCGGCGCGGCCTACCTGGTCTCGAAGGCGATCCGCAAGGCCGAGGTGGTGGGTTTTGCCGATCTCGGCATGGAAGCCATCTACGAGTTCGAGATCAACGACATGCCGGTGACGGTGGCGGTCGATTCCGAAGGCACCTCGGTGCACACGACCGGCCCGAAGGAGTGGCAGGCGAAGATCGGCAAGATCCCCG
>NZ_JBFUFP010000579.1:0-3425 GCF_056403375.1 Rhizobacter sp. P2_H2 | reverse complement strand
GGGTAACCGCATTGACTACCAATTGAATGATGCGGGCACGGCGACCGGCGAGAGTGTGAAGGATCCGGCTGGCAGCCTGAAACGCAGCCTCGCCCGAGTCATGGACGCACTTGGGCGCCCTCAACAAAACACCGGCAGGGAGTGAGGACCATGAAATACATGCAGAGGTCGTCGCTCAGCGGCGTTGTCACCTTGTTCGCGGCGTTGCTGTCCCATGCTGCGTTCGCGCAGACACTGCCACCACCACCTGTGTCGCCGGCGCCGGTGACGACTTACGAGTACGACGCACAGGGCAATCGCACCAAGGTCACGAAGGCTCCGGGCATCAGCGGGCTCAATCTGGAGACCAAGGCGACCTACGACCCGCTGTACCGGGTGAAGGACAGCACGGACCCGAAGAATGGCAAGACGCAGTTCGAGTACGACGGTGGCCACCGCGTGATCCAGGTCACCGACCCGCGCAATCTCGTCACGCAGTACCCGCGCAACGGCTTCGGTGACGCGACCCAGCTGATCAGCCCCGACACTGGGACGGCGACCCAGACCTACGACGAGGAGGGCAACCTTAAGACCCGCGTCGACAGCCGAGGCGTCACCGAAACCTATTCCTACGACGCACTGAACCGGCTGACTACAGCCGTCTACAGCCAGCCTGGGCAGACCAGCCAGACGGTGAGCTGGGGCTACGACCTGACAGGATCGGACTATTCGAACAGCATCGGGCGATTGAGCCGCACCGACCACCCAAACGGTGCTTCGCGGTTCAAGTACGACCCGCAGGGTCGGGTGACTGATGCCATCCAGGCGGTCTACGCGGCCAACGGTGCCAACAGCGCGACTGTGGTCACGACGGTCAAGTATGGCTACACGCTGGGGAAGTTGACGAGCATCACCTACCCGTCAGGGCGCAAGCTGATCTTCGCCTACACCAGTGGGAAGTTGACGGCGATGAGCTTGGCCAAGGATGCGAGCAGCACAGCGGCCCCACTGATCAGCCAGGTGAAGTGGGAACCCTTCGGGCCGCCGAGCAGTTGGCAATGGCAGATGGCAAGCGGGCTGGTGCCGCACGAGCGCTTCTTCGATCAGTACGGGCGTGTCGTGCGCTACCGGCTGGGGGACGTGTTCAGAGACATCACCTATGACGCGGCAGACCGGATCGTAGGGTATACACATCTGTCGGCCAATGATGGCATCCCACAGCCAGGGCTGGACCAGAGCTTCGGGTATGACCAGAACGGCCGGCTGACCAGCGTCACCGCGGCCACGGCGAGCTGGTCTATAGCGTATGACGCCAACGGCAACCGCACGAGCGTGAGTCTGAACGGCAGCCCGAGCGCGTACACCACCGCGACCACGAGCAACCGGCTGACAAGCATCACCAACCCCGCGCGGAGCTTCGGCTATGACAACGCGGGGAACACCACCAGCGACAGCACGAACTACACGGCGACGTATGGGCGCACTGGCGTCCTGGCGAGCCTCACCCATGGGGGTGTGACGAGCACCTTCAGCTACGACGCCGACAAGCGGCGCATCCGCAAGTTCACGACCTCCGGGACAAGCAGCACGCGAATCTTCGTGTACGACCTGGACGGGCAACTGCTGGGCGAGTATGACCAAGCGGGCGTCGCGCTGAAGGAGTACGTGTGGCTGGGCTCGAAGCCGATCGCGGTATTCACCGCCGACCCGAACAACGCGAGCAGTCCGCCCTGGGTGTACTTCATCCATGCAGACCACTTAGACACGCCTCGACTGGTGATGGATCAAAATGGCGGGCGCCGTTGGCGCTGGTTCGCGGAGCCCTTCGGGACTACGGCGCCGGAGACGAACCCCGAAGGCCTTGGAGCCTTTACGCTGAATCTGCGTTTTCCGGGGCAATATGCGGATGTGGAGTCGGGATTGTTTTACAACTACTTCCGTACCTACGATGCAGGCTTAGGGAGATATATCCAAAGCGACCCGATGGGTCTGGCCGGAGGTGGGCTCTCAACATATGGATATGTGGATGGCGATCCACTTGGTTACATTGACTCAGATGGACTGCAAATTGCTCCCCCGCTTTACGCATGCTATAGGGCAGGTCGGCTCGGCTGGCGGATTGGGGAAGAAATTAATCCGTTTGTTCAACCTGTGTTGGCAACTGTAATTGATGGATTATTTTTGGACGATCCAATGCTCGCTGCGACGCCCGCAAATCCCTCGCCAGCAAAGCTGAGCCCGGCGGCGCGTCGACAGTTTGAGTACGAGCGTGCAAAAGATCTCTGTGATGCGCCTCCACCTCCTGGAAATAACGAATGTTCAACGCTGTCAAAACAAATTGACCACGCGAAAGAAGTCATCAAGCTCTATGAGCAATTTGATGCAAAATATGGAATTGTCAAGCACGCGAAAAAGATTCAAGATTGGAAGAAGAGACTTGAAAATCTCAGTGAGGAGCACAATCAAAAATGCACGAATAGTTGTAGGCCATGACTTCAAATAAGTTTGATGCAATTCGCAAAAAGTACGCGGGGCACCCGGAGTTCCTCGGAATTGAAATAATTGATGTCAATCAGCCAGGCGCGGTGGATGACACGCTTCTCCATATTGCTGCACGGACAGGGCAGTTGAATGAGGTGGTTGATCTTTTGGCATGCGGTGCGGATGCAAACCGCGCTGGTGACATGGGGTTCACGCCGCTTCACCAAGCGGCGATGAAGGGTAGAGTCGAAGTGGTAAGGCTTTTGCTCAAGGCCGGTGCAAGAAGAGACCTTAAGAATGAGTGGGATCAGACGGCCGCCGATGTGGCTGAAATCGGCGGGCATTCTGATGTGGTTGCACTACTACGACAAAAGCGCGGGTGAACTGCCGGCATCAGGATCCTTTTTCGAACCTTTGTGTAGCCGAACCCACGAACGTGTTCAATGCGCGGGGCTTGTTCGGGCGCAGCCGTCCAAACCGGCTGCGTGCGGCGCTCGCTACGACACCGAACTACTGGATATGAGAAACCACTCATATCCGCACACAATGACAAAGGGCCCGCATCGCTGCGGGCCCCGCCAATACTGGCTTCTCGACCTGGGCTCGATCCAAAGTGTGCCGACGGACCCGACCGTCTTTCAGGATCAGCAGGATTGGCAGCTCGCCATCGCTACCCTACTGCAAGAGATCCTGGAGCAAGTCAAGGCATCGGTCTCACGACGTCTGGCCGAATCAAGCAGAGTTAAGCGTCCAGACCTTGTAAGACCTATCCCTGCGGACAGTGGCTACCTCGCAACGGCTCTGCCATGTCGGCAGTCCGGAGGGTGGCGATATCGATAGCGAATGCGTAAGTCGTTGATTTTTCTCGTGGTCGAGGGATTGCAAATCCGTTGACGCCAGTGAGCCACCGGTGGCGAGCCAGCGCAGGACAGCGTTGGGCAGAGTGACCGGGCTCAGGCGTGGTG